>JABDGM010000004.1 GCA_013286045.1 Planctomycetota bacterium
CACGCGAATTGGGTCGCATGCGCACACTACGAACCCGGTTCCAAATACCTTCGTTTGACGGTATTGGTCGCCGTAAGGCCCATCGCCGAGAAATCTTCGGACGGCAACGTTTCAAAACTCATGCCGGAAATCAAAGTGCCATCAAACGTAGTTTCTGACACACGTGCTGAGGGGCTGAGTTGCATTCCGAGGCGTGCCTGGAGGCCGCTAACACTCAGCGCCTAAGCGCCTAAGGTGGGCGTGACATTTGCCGCGAGTGAAGCGCGAAATGTCCATGACCCTTGAGGCGAATCTGCCGCCCCAGGAGCGCTCACACAATCCATTTCTCATATGCCAAGAACCCAAGCCACGATGCGGTATCGGCTTCGACGAGCAGATCGCCCTTACCCACGTGTCCGGTGCGCACCGACAGCGATTTGTTTTGAATGACAATCGTGGCTTGCCGTCTTTCGGCCCCCCCGGGAACGTGAAGTGGTAAGTGGCGTTGAGCACATGGGATTTGTTCGGCTGAAATACTCGTGGTAAGCCCTGTAGAAATCCCTCAATCGTCCGCGGCCTCAATCGCCACGACGGTCGTTGCGGTTGTCCTATCACGACGTCGTTAACTCGCTTGGGATACGGCTGTAGGCAGACTACAAATGCGGCGGCGGCCCGATTGACTGACGTATCTCAAGCTGGACCGGGACTCGGTGAAGCAATTGTTTTGGTCTGCGATTTGTGCGGATTTGCTCAATGAGTAGCTCAGACGCCGTGCGACCGATTGTGAGAATATCCTGTCGAACCACGCTCAATGGTGGGGCGACGTACTCGGCAAAAGGGGCGTCGTCGAACATCACAAGCGAGAGGTCGGTTGGCGTTCGTAAGTTTCGATCGTTTAGTGCGCGTAGAGCTCCCAGTGCATTTTGATTGCTTAACGCCAGCAACGCGGTCAGTTCCGGATGTGTTTTCAGAAGTTCACACGCCGCGTGAAAACCAGACTCTTCACTGAAATCGCTCCCACGAATGAGGGACTTGTTGAACTTGATGTCGTTGGCTGTTAGAGCGCGCTTATAGCCGAGAATTCGCTCATTATTGGAAGAAGTGCCAGGGCGCCCCTGAAGACATCCTATTTGCCGATGTCCCTTTGCAATCAGGGCACTTGTGGCGGCATGGGAGCCGATCGCATTTTCGGCGGCGACTGTCGGAAGAGCGATGTCTGGAAACCAACGATCGACAACTACTACGGGCGTGCCGCTGCGTTCTAGTTCTCGCCAGTAGGGCGTTACCTGGCCAACGGGGCAGACGATCAATCCCTCCACTCGCCTCGACTTGAGTTGCGAAAGCGTTTCCTCTTCCAGGTCTTCAGAACCGTGACTGTCGGTCAATATCGTGGACAGGCCGTAACGCTTCGTATGAATTACCACCTCACGCGCAACGGCGGCGAAAAATGGATTGGACGCGTCGGGTACCAAGAGCCCGATCGCTCCACTTCGTTGTGCTCGGAGCGATTGCGCAACGTGGCTAGCTTGGAATCCCAGTTTTTTCGCCGCTTGAAGAATCGCTTGCTCGGTTTTTTCGCTTATTCGGCACTCGCGCGCCTTTCCAGCTAATGCCCGCGAAGCGGTCGACACGGATACTTCCGCCAGAGTCGCGACTTGCTCGAGCGTTGTATGTGAGGTTGCCATCTCTCGTGTTGTTCTGCTTCAGCGGTAATCGATGGACAAACTGAACTGCGTCCGGGGGAGCGGTGCTACCAACTGGGTTTCCATCGGGCGGCCAGAAACTCAAACTGACGTTTTTCAGCCGCTGAGTCTCGCAGCGCTATGCACTAATGCCGTCCGTTGCTACAAAGTCGCATGGCGGCGAAAATCCACTCGGAGATTTTTCTGGAATTGCGATAAGGTCCGAAATAATTCGACAGTCGCCAGGAAAAGATTTGAGGAATTGTGACGAACGATTGCCGGCCGCTGGGCGTGGCATCTCAACGACGCGAAATGAGGCAGAGACGCTGAGAGGCAGCCACCAGCGAATTGCGGTCGGTTCGGAACCTTAGGGAGTCAAAAGACTTGCGGCGTTTTGCGAGAGAGGTTCAAAAAATCTTGGGCGCTACCTTGCGGGATTATCGCTGCTCGAACGACTACATTAGCAGTATTGAGCGAGTAGCAATTCGTTATCACGCAACACTTTCAATCATCTTGCAACACGCGACATACTTTTCCTCGTGGAGTTAACGATTGACGGACGCTGAACTGCTGCAAGCCGCTCGCAGTGGGGATGCCGAGGCTTGGCGGAGTTTATATCAACGCTATTTGCCCGCCGTATGGCGCCAAGCGTACGCGCGCATATCGGACATCCACGCGGCGGAGGACGTCTCGTCGGAAGTTATGCTCGCATTACTGCGCAACATCCGCGAATTTAAGATTGATTCGCCAAATATCGGCGGTTGGTTGCGGTCGGTTGTCGAATTCAAGGCGGCCGATCACTTTCGCAAATTGGTTCGAAATCGCGACCACTTGCAAGAATTTGCGAGGCAGCCGAACGATCGCGAAGTTGCGATGCCTAGCGCCCCATTGGAAACGGGCGAAACGCGCAGCCTTGTGCTCCAGGCGTTAGATCAGTTGCCGCCGCGGCAGCGTGAAGTTTTGGAATGCAAATACTTGGAGGCACTGAGCGTTCGCGACATTGCCTCGCGCGTGGGTGAAACCGAGAAAGCGGTGGAATCGCTCTTGTATCGTGCACGTTTGGAATTTCGTCGGCTTTACGAACCGTTGACGGCTTCCGGGCCTTCAGGTGTTTCGCCGCCTGTAGCAAAAGTCGACGATGAATCTGCTTCTTAATTGATTCGCCATCATGGCAGAACAACCTGTCCAACCCGACGCTGTAGACGATGATCAGCTTACGCGGCTGCTCGCGTCTGCCTACGGCGCGCCGGCCATACGCCATGAGTACAGGCAGGACTTGGCAGGGCGGTTGGACCATGAGTTCGCGGCAAGTTTTCCGATCGTCGACCGTAAAGGTACGCCGAAATCGGTTCTGAGCGGCGCGAGCGAAGGCGTAGCGGATAGTGCCGCGGTAGAGGCGCCGCAGGTATTAAAGCTCAAACCGCGGCGTAGGAGGTTGGCAATCGCGGTGGCCGCTTCGATTTTGCTTGCAGTGGCGGCGGTGACAGATCCGCCAGCGTTCGCGGCGGCGCTGCACGTGCTGGTGACGACGTTCAAAGAAGTTGTCAACGCAGTTCGCGGCAATGATTCTGCTACAGGGGACGTGAATTCAGGCTCGGCGAGTGCTGGCCGAAACTTCGACAACATTGGAAAGAGTGAGCCCGTCGATCCGGCCGCGGCGCCCGAGCCAAGTTCGACGGAAACTGTGGTGGCATCTGCTCCGAAAGCTGAGACGGCGAATAAGGAAGACAAGTCGCCCGCGAGAATTAAGGCGGCGCACGAAATACTCAACCAACCTGAATGGAATGCGTTCGACAAGCCACTGGCGGAGGCGGAGTTGTCGCAGCGACTTGACGATGAACTTAGCAAGATCTGGGCAGCGAATGGCATTCAGCCGGTCGAAAAAGCGACAGATGCCGAGTTTATGCGACGCCTCTACCTCGACCTGACCGGGCGAATTCCTAGTGTTAGTGAAGCTGAGGATTTTTTAGAGGACCCCGCGCCAAACCGACGCGAGCGACTGGTCGATCGGTTGCTCGTGCACCGGGATCACGCCACTCATCTCGCCGGCGTGTGGCGTACCATCCTGTTGCCCGATGGTGTTGACCTGAGCCGACTCGGCGGCACCGCGAAATTTGATCAGTGGCTGGCGGATCGGTTCGCCGCCAACGTACGTTACGATCAGATTGTGCGCGAATTGATCCTCGCTCAAGGAAGAGTTTCGGAGTCCGGGCCGTTGCTGTTCTATGCCGCGCTGAAGCTCAATCCGGAAGAATTGGCGGCGCGAACTTCCCGTGCTTTCCTGGGTGTCCGCATGGATTGCGCACAATGCCACGACCATCCGTTCGACCAACAGCTATCGCAGCACGACTTCTGGGGATTTGCGGCGTTCTTCGCGCGCATATCGCGGCCGCAGGGCAAGATGGAAGCAACGTCGCCCGTACTCCAGGTGCGCGACAACGACCGCGGCGAAGTGAAGATCCCGCAATCGGATGAGGTAGTACCGCCGCGATTGCCACAAGCGGCCGCCGACGCGCAAGATTCGATCGAAGGGCCCGGGCGGCGCCAGCAACTTGCTGAGTGGCTCACTTCCCCGCACAACGGTCAGTTTGCGAAGGCGATTGTGAATCGCGTATGGGCGAATTTGTTCGGCCGCGGGTTGGTCGAACCGGTCGATGATATGCGATCCGCTAACCAGCCCATCGCGCCCGCGGTTCTCGATATTCTGAGCCGCGATTTCGTAGCTAGCGGCTTCGACCTGCGTCGTTTACACCGAGCCATTGTTCTAACGAAAACGTATCAGCTTTCGAGCCGCTCGAAGGACAATGATCCGGCGCGAGGCATCCAATTCGCCCAAATGAATGTCAAAAGCTTTACCGCGGAGCAGCTTTACGACTGCATCGCCGTCGCGACCAGGCAATCCCAAGTTGCTGCGGGGCCAGCGGATGTACCGGGGCTTGAGCGGTTTGGCGATATGAGTCGCCAAGAGTTCATCTCCCAGTTTCGTGCTCCGGATGGGCAGCCGACCGATTATCACGCGGGAATTCCACAAGCGCTAACCTTGATGCATGGAAGTTTGATTCACGATGCCACCGACTTGGCCTCCAGCGGGCTGCTAAAATCACTTGAAGCGCCATTCTTTACCGATTCGCAGCGTGTCGACACGTTGTTTCTTTCCACTTTGTCCCGGTACCCTGAGGCAAAGGAACGGGAAGTCATGCTAAAAGCTGTGTCGGCCGCAACAACAGATTTGGAACGGCAACAGGCTTTGGGCGATGTGCTGTGGGCGCTTTTAAATAGCGCAGAGTTTACATTCAATCACTAACCGCGATGCGTTTGCTCAGTACGAATTGATTCTTTCTCTAAAAGGCACAGCATGGTCAATTTGAATTTGATCGACAGGCGACGATGGCTGAAATCGCTTGGCGGCTGTGCCTGCGGCGTGAGCGTCAGCGGCTGGCTTCCGGCATTAGCAGAGCAGATAGCGAGCGATCCGCGACGACGGCGGCATTGTATCTTGTTGTGGATGGCCGGCGGGCCGAGCCAAATGGATACCTTTGACATGAAGCCGGGCCACGAGAACGGCGGCGAATTCAAAGAGACTTCGACCAACGTTCCCGGCGTTCGATTCAGCGAGCATTTACCACAACTGGCCGAGCACGCCGATAAGCTCGCAATTATTCGCAGCCTTAGCACGAAAGAAGGAGACCATGAGCGCGGTGCCTATCTAATGCGGACGGGCCAGCGGCCGATGAGCGCGATCGATTATCCTTCAGTGGCGGCCGCACTTGGTAAAGAACTTGCGCTCGCTGACGACAGCCTGCCCCCGTACATCAGCGTCGCGCCGTATCGCGGGCCGGGTCGGGGTGGATTTGGTCCTGGCTTTCTCGGGCCGAAATTTGCGCCGCTGGTGGTGGACAGCTTTGGCATGTCAGCGCTTACAAGAGATATATCTTCCGGCAGCGCTTACGCCGAGCTAAAAGTCGATGCGATCAAACCGCCACAGGGTATTTCCGCAGATCAATCGGAGCGGCGGCTCGACTTATGGAAGTCCTTGGAAGATGAGTTTGTAGGCTCTCACCCGGCCGCCGCGCCGCAGTCGCACCGTACCGTGTATGACAACGCCCTGCGAATGATTCATAGCGAATCGGCTACGGCGTTCGACTTGTCCCAGGAGCCTGCCAAGGTTCGTGACGCCTACGGCAAAGGTGTCTTTGGTCAAGGGTGCTTGCTCGCGCGCCGTCTAGTCGAGCGCGGCGTGCCGTTTGTCGAGGTCTCGCTTAGTTCTTCTATCGCAGGCGGAGCTGGTTGGGATACCCACAGCAATAACTTCGACGTAGTGAAGGCACTATCGGCCGAATTGGATTCCGGCTGGGCAACGCTCATGGCAGATTTATCGGAACGTGGCCTTCTTGAGCAGACGACGATCGTTTGGATGGGTGAGTTCGGGCGCACACCGCGCATTAACGCGCAAGCAGGTCGCGACCATTTTCCGCGAGCTTGGTCTTGCGTACTGGCGGGCGGTGGCATCGCCGGAGGCCAGGCTTATGGACGAACGAGTGCGGACGGAACGACGGTGGAAGAAAATCAAGTCAACGTGACAGACGTTTTGGCAACGCTTTGCGCGGCGCTCGGAGTCGCGCCGAGTACGGAGAATGATTCCAATACGGGGCGACCCATCAAGATCGTCGATGGTTCGCCCATCAAGCAATTGTTGGCGTAACGGTAGATTGATACGAGAGAATTGGCGGCGGCAACCACGATGTTGGTGCGAACAAGAATCATTGGCCTTGCGATTGCACTTTGCAGTCGACAGCTTGTGGACGCCGCGCCGCCGGCCCGGCCGGACCCAGCCAGTTCGTCGCCGATTGCGACTTGCAAAGTACAGATGATTGCGGTGCCGCGACCTCGGAATGTCGAACCCGGCATTCCGGTTATGATGGAGGACGATCCCTCGACCGCTAATCCGCTGACAAATTATGAGCGTACTCCACTAGGCGATTGGCGGATTCCCGCCCCGGCGGATCGCAAAAATCCTTGGGTTCGATTGCTTTTGTTAGCGCCCAAACGCCCAGTTGTGATCGATGTCGCGGTGCGCATTGATGACAAGTCGTTTCGTGAAGCACGCAACGATTGGATCGACCGTGTGATCGCCGACTCAAAATCGGCGTCAAACGATTCCGAGCCCCCTAAGCATGGTCTAGAGATCACCGACACGGCAATCTCTAAAACGCCTTCCGCATCAACTGAAACGGCAGCGAAGGACATCAAAAAGACCAAAGGCGACGAAAAGCCGAAACCTGAAAAGTCGCCGGGCGTCGCCGCGGTTGCTCGCAGCGCGCCGACAATGCGCGAACGATTGCATGACTATCTTGCCACGACGGGCGGCGGGGCGAGTCGCGACGAAGTAAGTTGGTTAGTTGCCGAGAGTGACTCTGGACCGCCAATTGTCATGCTCGATCCAAGCTTGTCGTGGCAACGCGCGGGAGAGGAGCCGTTATGGGCGCTTTTGGATCAAAACGGAGATGGCGTGTTATCGGCGAGCGAAATCGAAGAGCGCGAGTTGATGTTTCGCCGTGCCGACACGGATTCCAACGACGTTGTGGAGATTAGCGAGATCCGCCGCATTGCCAAGCGTCCCGTCAATTTATTGCCGACGACTGGTCATTCACTCGTGGTGCTGTTGGATGCAAACACCGACTGGGATTCGCTTGCGAGAAGTGTCGCTCACATATATCAGAGCAGCAACGTCAAGTCGGATTCTACGGCACAGAAGTTGACACTTTGTGAGCGTATGGCGCGCGGCGATACTTCACTCGATGGGGAGCAGCTGCGTGGGCTATGTAACGCGGCAGCCGACTTAACGTTGCGCGCGGCGTTTTGCACCACCGATTCGAGCGACAAATCAGGCGTCGCGGTGCTTGCTGGTAGACCCGAATTGGTGAAAAGTGGCGGCTTGATCGCTGCCAAGCCCGATGTCCTGTCCTTCGATCTGGATGGTGACGTGCTAGAAGTTTCGGCGGGACAGGTATCGGGGGGCGGAAGTGCTCAACCGAGCGACGGGCAGCTGGGGATTGGCGCAGTGATCGACGGCTATCCGCTGTTGCGTATGCTTGACTCGGATCAGGATCAACGCTTGACGCTTCGCGAACGCGAAGCGCTCGGCGGATTGCTCCAATCGCTCGATCGCAATGGCGATGGCCAGGTGACGGCCGTCGAAGTGCCAATTCCGATACGCCTGGGGTTTACCTTGGGACCGCACGTGCACGAGCTCTTGCGGTCGCCGGTCGGCGCGGCGCGCACTCTCTCGCCGCACGAGTCGCACGGTGCGCCCAATTGGTTCATCAGCATGGACAAGAACCACGATGGCGATATTTCCCGCGCGGAGTTCTTGGGCACGAACGAACAATTCAAACAACTGGACTTAGATGGCGACGGATTGATTAGCGTCGATGAGGCACAGAAAGCGCTACCGACAAAATCAACTCGTTGAAGTATTGAGTTTCCTGCAATTAGGGGCAAGCATGTCCACGGCAAAAGAGAAGATGTTGACCAATCATTCCAGCAGCGAAGAAGTAGCCCTCATCGTTGCCGACGTGCACGAAACCTATCGAAAGATTTGCGATGAGTTGTCGGGCACAATCGTGGGCATGAACGATGTCGTCGAACAATTGATGATTAGCATTGTGTGCCGCGGTCATTGCATCTTGCAGGGCATGCCCGGCTTGGCGAAGACGCTGCTAATTTCGCAGTTGGCGGCGTTAATGGATCTGTCGTTCCATCGGATTCAGTTCACGCCCGATTTGATGCCGGCAGACATTACGGGTGGCGAAGTTCTCGAAGAAGATCGCACGACTGGCAAGCGAGTGTTTCGCTTTTTGAAGGGGCCGCTGTTTGCCAATCTTATTTTGGCAGATGAAATTAACCGCACCCCGCCGAAAACACAAAGCGCGCTGCTCGAAGCAATGGAAGAGCGCCAACTATCGGTCGCTGGCCAGACCTATCCGTTGCCAGAACCTTTCTTCGTTCTTGCGACGCAGAACCCGATCGAAGTGGAAGGCACCTATCCGCTTCCCGAAGCGCAGCTCGATCGCTTCCTAATGAAGATAAAGGTCACTTACCCATCGCGGGCCGACGAATGGGAAATCTGCCGCCGTCAAACGACGGACTATAACTATGCGCTCGAGCATGTTATCGACGTCGAGACGTTGCTGCGGATGCAATCGATCGTCCCCAAAGTGATCGTCGCCGACCAGGTTTATGAGGCGGCCATCGACTTGGCGCGGATGACACGGCCGGAAGAAGGAAAGCTGCCCAACGAAATGCGCGACAAAGTGCAATACGGCGCAGGTCCGCGAGCGAGTATTGCTCTGCTGATGGCGGCAAAGGCGCGGGCACTGTTGCACATGCGGTGCCATGCGACGACTGAAGACGTTTTCGCCGTCGCACCCCCGGTATTGCGTCACCGCATCATTCCGACATTCAACGCGGAAGCGACAGGACTCGACACCGATGCGATCGTAAAAACGCTCGTCGAACGACATCGCGCGAGTATGAAATAGTTGAAAATGCCTGAGTTTTGGAATTCGTACTTTGGATAGCAAGCGCGTCAACAAATTCGTCGCATCGCTGCAGCGCCGCCAAACGCGCGACGCCGGCAGGAAGCCATGGACTGCTCCAATTCCCGACGATTCCAATTTGCGTGCGGTTTCACCAAAAGCTCGCAGCGACGCTTCAGCAATCTTCGACCCGCTTTTACTTGCGAAGCTTGGTCGATTAGACCTGATCGCTCAAACCGTAGTCGACGGATTTCTTTCGGGAAAACACCGTTCAACACACAAGGGCGGCTGCACCGACTTCGCTGAGTTCCGGCCATACTCACGGGGCGACAGCATCCGACTGATCGACTGGCGTCACTTTGCCCGCTCAGACCGGTACTACGTGAAATGCTTCGATGATGAAACTAATCTTCAGGCGCTTTTGGTCGTCGACGCCAGCGGTTCGATGGGCTTTGGCCTTTCTACGGTGAGCAAATGGCAATACGCACAAATGGCGACCGCCTGCCTGGCTCACCTGTTGCTTCGGCAACGCGACTCGGTCGGCGCCGCGTTAGTGGGAAGCTCGGTATTGAACTTCGTCAAGCCGCAGCCGCGGGCAAGCCACCTGGCGCGGGTGCTAACTCTTTTGCAAACGACTCATCCGCAAGGACCGAGCTCTCTGCCGGATATTCTCAACGAGCTGACAACTCGCCTCAAGCGCCGCGGAATGGTGATTCTGATCTCCGACTGCTTCAGCGATGTGCAGTCGCTAAAACAAAGCCTCGAGCGATTTCGGCATCATGGCCACGACGTCGTTGTGCTGCAAGTTCTCGCTCCGGAGGAACTGACTTTTCCATTTCGCCGCGAGGCGTTGTTTCAAGACCTCGAATTGAACAAACGACTGCAAATCAATCCGAATTCTTTGCGCAAAGCGTATCTTGAAGAGTTTCAGAAGTTCATGAGCGAATTGAGCAATGGTTTAACGAGCATCGGCGTGGATCTGATGACGATCACGACTAGCGACAATCTTGGGGATGTGTTGGCATACCACCTGCATCGGCGCGCGGCGCAGAATAAGTCTCCGTTGGGAAAAACTCGCGTATGATTATCTCGGTCACGTAGCCGAGCGATTCTCACTAACCATACACCTTGCAAAGGCATCCAAGCTGTCGAGTTGTGGATTCTGAAAGAACCATTAGGTGAGTTTTCTCAACGTTATTTTTCTGGTTGCATTGCCTCTAGTCGCTGTGCCAGTGGCTCTGCATCTGTACCGGGGTCGTCAGAAAGACGTCGTGCTGTGGGGGGCGATGCAATTCCTCTCGGCGGCCATGATTAAAGGACGCCGCTTCGAGCGGCTGGAAGAGTGGCTGCTGTTGGCTTTGCGTTTCTTGGCCGTGGTGGCGCTGGTGCTGGCCCTTGCACAGCCGATGATTCGCAGCCGCTGGCTGGGAGATCCGACCGATCGCGAGGTTATTGTGATCCTGGACAATTCGCTGTCGATGTCGCGCGAAATCGACGGCTCCAGCGTGGCTTCGCAGATGAAGGAAAAGGCCCGCGCGCTCGTGGATTCACTTTCCGGAAAAGAAGGCGTGCAAATTCTCTTGGCGGTGGGAAATAATTGGGCAACCACCGCGGCAATCGGGGCCGATGGGGGCGGTAGGCGCCAGCTGCGCGAAATTGTCGAAGCAGCCGATCCTACCGAAGGTTCAGCGAATCTACTCGAGTGCTTGCAAGAAGCCGTCAACCTTCACGCCGCTCCGCAACTGAGTGGCCGGCACATCGTGGTCTTCACCGATGCACAAGAAACAAGTTGGCAAGCTGAAGCTAGCGCCGCATGGCAGCAGCTGGCCGGTAATCGTGCTGCCGCTGCGTTTCCCATTGAAATCGATGTCGTTGAATGCGGACCCGCGACCGCAAAGCTCGACAACTTGGCGGTCACCGGAGTCGAAACGCAAACGCTCCTCATTCGGCCCGGAGATCGAGTTGATTTCGCAGCAGACATCCAAAACACCGGCGATGTTGCGACTCCCGCGACGAACGTGAAATGGATCTTGGCTGGCAAAGTTGTATTGGAGTCGCCCGTAGGCCCACTCGAAGCGCACGGCAAGACACAAGTCAAAGCGACGATTCAAGTATCTGATCCGGGTGTTCATACGCTGACTTGCAGACTCGACCGTCGTGATCAAATTCCGTTAGATCAAGAAAATTCGCTGATTGTTGAGGTCGCGGATCAGTATCCGGTTCTATTCGTACAGAAAAGCGATAGCGCCAATGATGGGCTCCCGGCAGCGGATTTCTTTGCTGCGGCGCTCGGATTCAAGAACAAGCAAACGCAACCGTGGCATTCGATATTCAAACCTGAGGTTGCTCCGCCCTCGACGCTCGATAAAGCGCCGCTGGCGAACTATCGTGCGATCGTCATCAATAATGCCGGTGAACTAAGTGGCGCCACGATCGAACGGCTGAGCGCCTACGTTCATGCGGGAGGTGGTCTGTGGATAGCGCTGGGGGATGAAATTGTCCGAGAGGAATTCAATCGCGATTGGTACAGCGACGGTGATGGCTTAAGCCCGGTGGAGCTTGGCCCACTGGAAGTAATTGATAAAGCCGACGACGTTGCCGCCACGGTGCATCCACCATCGCGCGATCACCGGGCGACCGCTCAGCTCGCCAATACGACGCAGCTTGATATCGATGAGGCCCGCATTCATCAGTACTGGCAATTTGCGAGTCGCAGAATGGGAGGCGATCCGATCGCGACGTTGCTCGATTCGGGCAGCGGGCGGCCATTGGTCGCCGAGAAGTTTGTTGGCCAAGGAAGAGTGTTGGTGCAAGCGTTTCCGCTTGGTATCGAATGGAGCAACGTGCCCTTACTGAAGTCATACGTCGTGATGGTGCAGGACTGGTTGGGATACATCACGGCTCCGAAAATGGCGAACTACAATCTGTCTCCCGGCGCTCAAATATCTTTAAGTGTGCCCCAAGCATCTGCGGGCACCGCAGCGACGCTCGTCACGCCGCGCGGACGTGAGATTTCGCTCACTGCGATAGACAATGAATTGGCCCCAATGTTCCGGTATGCACAAACGCAAGAGCCCGGGAACTATCGCGTACGATTCACCGGCAGCAACGGGAAGGGCGACGACGTGCCATTTCACGTCGTTCGCGACTCCAGTGAATCTGGACTGCGATCACTCAGCGAAGCGGAGCGGAGCAAGCTTTTAGCCACAGCTGGGCTTCGCTTTGGGCTCGATGCCCCGGCAGCGGTTAGCACCGTGCGGACCGAACCACGACGAGAACCCTTTTGGGGAGTCCTCTTGGCTGCGCTCGTGGCGCTGCTCGTGGGAGAACTTTTATTGTCGTCGCGACTCGCGCGCGAGCGCAACGGCCCGGCGGTAACACCTGTTTAAACCCTACTTAATTCGACTATGCCGACCGGCGGTTCACAAACTCTTGAACGCCTCTCCTGGGAGGGCATGATCGGCGGCAACACTGCGATCTTACTGGGGGTTGCGCTGGCGGCGATTGCGGGTTGGCTCTTATGGCGCGAGCGGCATGTCATCGGCTTGGGGTGGGTTGTGGTTTTTTGGTTGTTACGGATGGCTGGATTTACTTGCGCGCTGTGGATGCTCGCCGGCCCCACTCAACTGCGAACCGAGCGATCAACGGCTAATCAATCGGTCGCTATTTTTGCCGACGGCAGCGAGAGCATGGACGTCGTCGATCAGCTGGACCCGGCAGAGTCGGCTCGCTGGGCGGCTGCGTGCGATTCAAAGTCGCAAGACTCGCCCTTGGTCCGCAGCGATCGGCTGGCCGTGGCATTGGGAGCCGCGATCGCAGATTGTCAACAATTCACTACATTTATCAAGGAACACCGCGAGGTTTCGAAGCTCGCGGCTTCGTTTGAAATTCTTGAGGCAGCGATTGATAGAGCCGCTAAGCATGCCCAGAAAGTGATGGCTTCGATGGGCGGCGCCGACCCGTCGCTTGTCGAGAGAATAAATCGAATCGTTGGCCTACTGGAGGGCCCGATCGCCCAATCTTCTAAAGCAATTCATGCTGCCCTGGAATCGGAAAATCACACGGCCAGCGCGGATTTCTTGACGCAACCCGATCAGCTGCTGGACAGTTTGAATAGCGCCCATCGTCGCAGCTTGGGCCTCGCAGACGATCTCGCCCAACAGAACGTTAATCGGAAGTCGAAAACGCCATCAGCTTCTGATGCTTTGTCGCGCCGGGAGAAATCGGCGCGCGCGCTCGATGCATTGGAGTCGGAGCTGAAAGGCGGCGCGGCTAGCAAAATGGGCATCGAACGGCTCCGTTTTGATCGAACTGCCGAACCTGTTTCGGTTGCATCGGGTTGGTCTAAGGCTTTGATTGCAACACCGGCGGAGCAAGTTGCAAACACGGGCACAAACTCCGGCACAACTCCTGCATCGACAGAAGACTCATCGAGCACGGCCGCCACGAACGTTTCCTCCGTGCTGCAGTATCTATCAACGCATCAAGCTGATCAAAACTTGCGGATGGCGCTGCTCATCTCGGACGGGCGGCATAACGACGCAAATGCGCCATCACCGTCGGACGTTGCCGCTCAGCTCGGCAGATTGCCCGTGTTTGTCGTCCCTATCGGCAGCTCGGTGCCGCAGCGCGATCTGGTCCTGCATCGAGTTGAAGCGCCGACAACGGTGACGCAAAAAGATTCGGCCGTCATTGATGTCATCGTGAGCGGTTTTGATTGCGAGGGGACGAAGTCGGCCGTCGTCCTGAAGCATAATGGCGAAGAACTCGATCGAAAGCCGATTGAGTTTACTGAGAATCAAGGCGATTGCCGCGTGCGCTTTAACGTTGCCGCGAAGGAACTCGGTTGGCAGGAATACGTCGTCGAGGTGGAGCCGGTCGCCGGTGAAATCAACACTGCAAATAACTTTCAGCCCGGATCGTTTGAAGTGGTCCGCGATCATCTCCGCGTGTTGTTGGCAGAGGGAGTGCCGCGATGGGAGTATCGGTACTTAAACCAACTGTTCCGACGCGATACGCACGTCGAATTCGATGAGCTCTTGTTTTTCCCCCGGCTGCATGGCAGCGGCAAGTTAGCGGAAAAGCCCGAGTTCCCTACCAATGCCGAAGCCTGGGCAAACTACGACGTTGTAATTCTCGGCGACATCGGCCCCGAACAACTTACCGCGAGCAATCAAAGCGGTCTGGACGAATTCGTCCGAAAACGCGGCGGAAGTCTTATTGTCATTGCGGGGCCAAACGAGATGCCGGCCGGATTCGCCGGACAACCGTTCATGGACCTGCTGCCAGTCGAACGCGCGACCGAAGTGTCGCCTCAACAAGGTTACACGCTCGATGTGACGTCGGAGGGCCGATTAAATAGTGCGTTGTTGATCGCCGACTCGGCCGACGAAAGCCGGCAGGCTTGGGAAAGCATCTATCGCCGCTTCCCGGTCTTTGAACTGTCGCAGTACTGCAAACCAAAGCCATCGGCAAGAACGCTTATCGAAGCGGTGCCGGACGGCGCCACACAGGGCAACGATTCGACCAATCATGAAGCGTTTCTGTGTTGGCAACGAGTAGGCGCGGGGCGAGTTGGGTATTTGGCCGCGCCGGATACTTATCGATTGCGATGGCGGCTCGGCGATCGCATGCATCACCGCTTTTGGGGACAATTCTTGCGGTGGATCAACGCTGCAAGTGGCGGATCTGGCACCGATACCGTTCGACTTGAAACAGATCGCATGCGCTACGCTCCTGGCGAAGACGTTCGGATCACGGCGTGGCTCAAGGACACGACGGGCCGTCCACTCGGCGACGAATTGGTCCAAGCTGAAATCAAAACGTTTTCGGGCGAGACGTCTACTGTCGACCTTACGCGCGACCCAGAAGTTGTCGGTCGATATTGTGGCGTTATCAATAAACTAACGACGGGCGCTTATCAAATTGGTGTGCGCGGCCCAAATATCGCTCAACTGCTTCCGCCGGGCGCAGACAATTCTCGCGCCATTGCCACCATCACGGTGCGCGGGTCCTATAGCGTAGAGATGTCGAACACGCAGTGCAATCGTGCGCTTTTGGAGCAAATCGCTCAGATCACCGGCGGCCAGGTCATTCCGCCGACCGCGCTAGAAGAAGTTTTTGAACTCGTTTCCTTTACGCCCCAGATCACGGAAACAACCGAGCGCGATCCCTTGTGGAATCGCTGGTCAAACTTGCTGGTCGTTCTCGGATGCTTGTTCACCGAGTGGACCGTTCGCAAAACGAAAGGGCTCGTGTAATGCGATTTATCGAGTCGCGGGTGAATCTATGAGCCGGGCGAATATCGAGGGCCCAGTTCCCGCACCAGTCCTTCGCAAGCTACACCAAGTGCGACAACGCAAGTTGCTCGTACAAGTGGTAAGTGCGCTCGTGGCGGCGGCGGCCGTGTTTTTAACGGCAATGAGCGTCGCAATGCTCGTCGATTGGCTGGCGGAACTGTACGATTCTCCGCTCCGTATCTTGCTCACAACGTCTGCTGTCGTGGCAGCCTTGGTCACGACGGCGGGTTGGCTTCTATTCGCATGGCGCAGGATGCTGCGTCTCGATCGCGTTGCGACCGACATCGACCAACAGATTCCGCAACTCGAAGAGCGTTGGACAACGATGACCCGATTGGGGGCCGACGCGGCAAATCCAAGTGTCGTTCATCCCGCAATGCTTCGTCGCTTGAGTAGCGAAGCCTTACGGTGGGAACCGCAGATAGATCCAACTCACGTTACATCGCTGACGGTCTTGCTTCGATCGCTGATCGGTTTGACGGCAATTACGGCGATACTGGGCATTGCCGTGCTGATCAACACGCGTCGCACGCTTGTGCTGTTACATAGATTCTGGTGGCCCACAACGTCGATTTCCGAAACTGAGTTAGCGAACCTACCAGGTAATATCGTCGTGGCCCGCGGGGAAACGCTCGAATTGACTGCTGTCGCCACCGGCGTGCCAGTCGAGCGAGCCAACCTATATGTACGAACCGCAGGTGGAGACTTGCAAACGTTCGATCTCGTTGCACACGGCCGCGACCGAGTGGATTTTTCTCATCGCGTCGCCGCTGTCGAAAAGCCGATGAGCTATCGATTCCGCGCCGGCGATGGCCAGAGCGATTGGTACACCGTGGACGTTGCGGACCGACCCGAGATCGAATCGCTAGCGCTAACGTTGACGCCGCCTGCCTACGCGCACCAAGAGCCGATCAAATTCGACAAGTTGCCCGCCCATGTTTCCGCGCTCCAAGGCAGCGATCTCGACCTCGCCATTCGGCCGAAGACCGCGGTTGAACGCGTCGATTTGCGAATTGGCAAAGACAAAGTGATTCGGTTGTCTCCCAGCGCCGATGGCTGCTACCGATGGAAAACAACGCTTCAGGACACGTTCACATTCACCTCGGTCCTCACCGAATCACACGGCCTGACAAATCATCGCCCGCCCGAATGCGCGGTGACGGTCGTTCCTGATCGACCGCCTTCGGTGCGAATTCTTTCGCCGGATAGCCAGGTCGCCGTGCGACCAGACGATACGGTCAACATCGCATTTACGGCGAATGACGACATAGGTATTGGCAGTGCGGAACTCATCGTTTACGACGAGAAAGCGCCTGGTGATTCCGCGCCCCTGGCGACGATTTCGATTCCGCTGGGCGAGCAACAGGGTGCTCGCTCGATTCAACAATCCATCGATCTTAACCTGGCGAACTTCAAGGTCGAAGAAGGTTCAGCGCTAAGCTACGAAATCCGTGTTCGCGAAGACCGGGGGCTGCAGCAGCCGTCGGCTAACGATTCATCAGTCAACAAAGACGATAGCAAACGCGCGCAAGATTCCGGAGACAAGAAATTAGCAGGTGCCGCTCCCAAGCCGTCAGCGCCCTCAACGAACTCAGCGCCAAAACCGAGTCAAGCTCCGTCGCAAACTTCGCCTTCTCAAGACCACGCCGCGGCAGTCGATTCGCAAGCAAAGAATGACGCGGCCCAACCTAAGTCTGCGATACCCCCCAAGTCGTCAGTATCCGCGGCGAATGAGAAAACTTCAAACGACGTGAAACCCGCGGCACTAGCTCGCAACCCCGGCCAACCATCTCCGTCTTCTACACCGCCCGGCGTTCAACCGAATTCGTCACCGGGTGCGGCTTCGAATTCACCACCGGCCCGCGATAAATCGCCCGACTCGATGGCCGTTGAATCCACACCGAGTACATCTTCTGCACTTCTGGCGACGCCGCCTTCCGCTCAGTCACCTGAAAAGTCGCTTCCCACACGCGACCCTTCGCAAGCGCAAGTCGCGTTGCAGCACAATCCCGCTTCGTCTCCACTTCCGTCGAATGTCGCAGAGTCCGCAAAGCAATCGCCAAAACCATCGACAGAGAGCAGCCCTGGCCAGCGCGAAGCCTCGAGCGCTCGGCAAGAAGTGTCGGCGAGCACCACTCCGCACAATCAAAAACCGAGCGAAGCCACGCCGCCTAAACTGAACGGAGACAATACTGTCGCGAAAGACACGAACGAGCCATCTGCTCATGCTTCCTCAACACCGTCAGCATCCTCCAATAACACAAAGCGAAGCGAGTCTGATGCGCAGCCGAATGCTACTCAGCAAGCTTCGTCGACACCCGCTAGTGAGCCTTCCAAGCAGGAGGGCGATTCCTCACCGAGCGGTTCTGGCCCACGAGATAGCATGCCGCGTCGGACTCTGGATGCGGCGCAAGCCGGCGAGAGCAAGCGTATGCAACTAAAAGTAGACAAATGGGCCGGAAGCTTCTCAGGCCAGCAGCGGGCGAAAGCCGAGATGGCAATCGCGCCCGAGCTCGAAGCGCTCGATAAGGCGCTGGCCAGTGGTCAGCAATCGGCCGGCGGCGTGCTCAATGAGCTTAAGAAGAACAGCAAATGGCGCGACGAACTCGGCCATGAAGTATCGACCGCCGAGCAAGCAACGGTCGAAGCTCAAGGAATCATCAACAAGCTGAAAAGTCAAAGTAAAGACACCCCTTACTCTTTCATCGGTCTGCAAGTGATCGACATCGGCATCGCTCACGTCGATCCGGCGAAGAATGATTTCTGGAAAACAATCCAATCCGAAGGCGACGAGCGTCCGGAGTCGCTTCGCGATGGCTGGCAACATTTAGGCCGCGCTCGCGAACTCGTCGCCGAGCTGCGCGGGCAGTTCGAGCGGGCGCGACGAGATTTCCGCCTCGCAGAGACCGTTGAAAAAGTGAAGAAGATGTACCAGGTGTATGTCGAGAATTCTCACGGGCTTTTGGATATCCAGGATAGCGATCCCAAGCGCTACAACCGCAAGTTGGCCGAATTCGAGCTCGATGACGACTACCTGAAGCGGCTTCAGGAAGTTCTCAAGATGCGGACCGATTTAGAGTCTGAGTTGGCACGAGTTTTGGCAGCTGACCCACGGCTTTTACGGCGTTACATGGATGGCCTGCGACACCGCGCTGAAAACCTACGCGAGGAATTGGCGAAACTTTCGGCTGACCAGGCGGATCTCAACCGTGAAGTTCAAGCATGGGTTGAAGTGGAAGAAGCCAATCGTCCGCAAATGTCGCAAATCATGCTCCAGCACCAGGTTCAAAAGGCGGCGAGGGTTTCGAGTGCCGCGGGCGAATTGCAGAGTCGTTACCAGGCGTGGCTGCCACTCGACCGGCAAACGAAGGACGCTGACTTGGCGGCTGCCACGAAAACAGTTCAAGAAGTGGCCAATGCGGCCAGTGAACTGAACGCCCTCGCGGATGCGTTCGTGGCAAAGTCGCCAGAGCTCGACAGCCCGTCCTCGCCGGTCCGAAGACAGACATCTCCCACCCCAGCATCAGCACCAACCGTCGATGAAATGATCGCGCGAGGCCAGCAACTCTACGAGCACTTAAATGCGTTGCAAGTTTCCTTACGACAGCTTGCGGGGCGCGACCAAGACGCCGAATCTTCTTCGTTTGCGGCGAATCGATTGTTAGACACGCAGCGGCTTGTCGCTTCCACATCCGCTTGGATCCGTCAGATGCAGGCCTACAAAGCCGGCAACTACACCGGCGCCGCGGAAGTCGACCAGTATCGGCTCGCAATGAAAACCGACGACCTCACGGGCAAACTCGGAAAAATCGAGGCGACTTTAGCGGCCGCGTTAGAGCGGAGAGACGGCACACTGCCAGAGCCCATTGCGGTGAAGGCCCGTGAATTTATCGCCGACCTCGACAAACAAGCGGCGCCCAATCAGCTCGGCGCAGTGTATGCGCTCCACAGCAAGCAACTGCGGCAAGCCGTTACACGCCAAAAAGCTGCCGGCGAAGCACTCGCTAACGCAGAGAAGCTTTATGATGAATTGATGCGGCTGACGATCGTGGAACTAGATAAGTTGCCGGTCGAAGATCCCATTTCTCAAGTTCAAGAAGATCCAACGCTTGATGAAATGCTCACTGAATTGGAACAAGAATTCTCGGTTGCTGAAACGCTCGGTATTCCGGAGCGTCCGTCGAACTTAAGAATCATCAAAGATTGGCTGCAACCGAACAGCGGAGCGAGCGGAGGTGGTGGCAGAACGGCAATGAACCAGTTGCAACGCGATCAACAGCAAGCCCAGAAGCGCCTCGACCGAGCGTATCGCCAGGCAATTGCGAAGGCGCTGAAAACTGCGACGCCGACGCCTCCCAAGGTCGAATTGCCGAAGGGAGGTAAGATGACCGATTGGAATCGACTGGTTTCTCACTTAGGAGATGGACTACGTCAAGGTCGCGACAAATCGCCTCCGGAGCAATATCGCAAGGCGATCGAACAGTATTTCACGCAAATCAGCAAGGACGCCGCGGACAAAGAAACCCCCGCAAAGTAAAAAACCGCCTGATCGGCAGACCGCTATCCGCACCGAGTAAGATGCCACCAAAGCTTTACCATTTCGGGTCATTGATCCTCGTCGGCTTGATTGCGAGAGGGGCAGTCGCGGAACGCGACGTTGGCACCGGCGGACCCTACGTTTTGCGCGCCGCCGCGCAACTGAATAATTCGCGCGACGACACGCCGGCCAACGTCCTCACACCCGATACGTGGCGACGGGTGGACGGCTCGGTAAACCGCGCGCTCGCCTGGTTGGCGGCGCAGCAGCAGCCGGACGGTTCGTTTCAAACACTTCCCAATGGTCAGCCGGCCGTAACTTGCTTGTGTGTCCTGGCGTTCATGGCTCACGGGCACGGCCCCAGCGATGGCGTCTACGGCGCGCGAATCGAGCGGGCAATCGATTACACAGTAAAATGCCAAAAAGAGAACGGACTGATCACGCTCATTGGACCGGATGGTCCGGAGATCACCCGAGATGTCGAGGCGCTCATTGGCAAATGTGCTGTTTACAATCACGGGATTTCGTCACTCACTTTGGCAGAAGTTTACGGCTCCACCAAGTCGGTCGATTCGGCGCGCATTGAAAAAGTCATCAATCGCTCCCTCGTGGCAACGCTTACGATGCAGCGCTGGCCCAAAGACAAAGCAGCCGACGTCGGGGGATGGCGGTATTTGAATGACTACGACGAAACCGATTCGGACCTTTCGGTGACGGGCTGGCAGTTGAAGTTCCTTCGATCCGCGCGGAATGCAGGGTTCAACGTGCCGGAACAGCCAATCGACGATGCAGTCGGTTTCGTGCGGCGCTGCTATTCAGCGCGTTTCGGCGGTTTTCAATACGCCTCGAACGGCGCCGATTCACGCAGCCGAGGCATGGCCGGTGCGGGAATCCTCGCACTCGGGCACGCCGGGTTCCACAATGCGCCTGAAGCGATCAGCTCGGGGAATTGGCTGTTGGCTCATGACTTCAGCCAATACAACCAATACCTGCGTTTTAATCCTCGGTTCATCCACGACCGGTATCACTACGGCTTGTTCATGAGCTGCCAAGGAATGTATCAGCTCGGCGGTAAGTATTGGGAATCGTTTTTTCCGCCAGTCGTTGAAACGCTGCTCGCGAATCAACAATCCAACGGCTCATGGCCGCCCGAGAACCATGAGTACGACGCGCAGTTTGGCAGTGCTTATACAACGGCCCTGGCGCTTTTGACTCTCGGCGCTCCCAACCAACTGCTGCCAATCTATCAACGATAAATATCTGGACCGGTGGCTGATTGTCATCATGTCGTACCAACGAATACTCTCGCGATGGATTTGCTTGGTGGTCGCGATGGCCAGCTGCGCGCAAGTCCACGCTCAACAAGCGTCCGAAAAGACCTCGGCCCCGGATGCTGAACTGAGCCGCCGCGATCCCGACAGTCCCAGCTCGAATGTGCTTCCCCCGGAAGAATGGCAGCGATTGGACCAGGCCGTTGATCGCTCGTTGGCATGGCTTGCAACACAGCAAAATTCGGATGGCTCATTTCCCACGGCATCTTACGGCCAACCTGGTGTTACCAGCTTGTGCCTGCTCGCGTTCATGGCGAACGGCCATGTACCCGGCGAGGGGCCGTACGGAAATCGTTTGGATAAGGCGACTCGGTTCATCATGTCGTGTCAGAAACAGAATGGGCTCGTCACGCTCAACGGCCCAGACGGCGAGCAAATTTCGCGCGATGTCGACGACGACCTGGGCGTAACCGCAGCTTATAACCACGCGATTTCCTCCCTCACGCTCTCTGAAACGTACGGCATGGCGCGCGCGAAGCGTGCGCCAGAGCATGCGAAGATCATCGATAAGGCCCTGGCGGCAACGTTGGAGATGCAGCATTGGAAGAAAGATTTGAAAGCCGACCTTGGCGGGTGGCGGTACATAATCGACGAAGGTGAAAACGATTCCGATTTATCGATCACGGGTTGGCAATTGATGTTTCTGCGCTCAGCCCGAAATGCGGGCTTCAATGTTCCGCAGGAACCGATCGACGACGCCATAAAATACGTGCGTCGCACGTTCAGGAGCAAGCACCGCACATTTGGATACGAGACGGGCCAATACGCCAACTTTACTCGCGCAATGGCCGGCGCCGGAATCCTCGCGCTCGCTCACGCCGGATATCACAACTCAATCGAAGCGCGAACAGCCAGTGAGTGGCTGCTCGAAAACACTTGCAACGAATACAACGGCAGCAATGGCGTGAGTTTAGATAGATATCACTACAGTTTGTTCAACTCCTGCCAGGGAATGTACCAAATGGGAAGCCCGTACTGGGACAAGTTCTTCCCACCGACCGTGGCGTCGCTACTCGCACACCAAAACCCAGACGGTTCTTGGGACGCCGAAAGCCTGCAGCGAGATCGTCGCTTTGGCAACTCCTACACGACGTCACTCGTCGCTCTATCGCTCGCGGCACCAAATCAGTTTCTGCCGATATTTCAACGATAATTTAATTTACTAGTTTGCGGCCTAGGCGCAGAACGATGCGGTCGAAATTGGATATTCCGCGATTTTGAGGCGACGTCGAATCCACACGATTGTGTATCGTGTGGTATCAGTAATCGGCCAATGACGGTGCGTCATGGGAGCACTATGCGTCCGACGGGTCCGTGTGTTGTCCGAGAAACGGTGATTTGTCGGCATATCTCACGGCTAAAGAGTTTGGGTACGCCGCGATAGCGACACGGCTATCGCCTACGCCGTTGCGACCGCCATCGACACGGCACCAGCGTCCACTGATTGTTGCGCGCCCGAGACGTACACCATGTTCGAGCCCGTCGAGATGAACGGCACGTCGTTCGGGTCGCCGACCTCTTCGTTCACTCAGGCGGACCTAAGCGTCTTGGCACTGAGGTCCCACCACGACACCGAAGATATTCGTACGCTCGTGGCCAAAATCTTCCCGCCTTAAATCTTAATAACCGCTAGTTCTTAGACACTGCCGCGTTAATAGCTAAAAAAATGCAGGCGTAAAACAAACGCCTGCAAGGAAGGATCAACCCGTCCACTCCCTCGGACACATGCTATCCCAGTCGAGCACCATCGGGCCTCTCGGCTCTGGATCGAAGTTTGCTTCCCACGGATCCGCGATGGTAAAGCCCCGACTTCTGATAGTACCGACTTTCTCACCCGTCGCACTCGCCACCGCTTCGTCGATTTCCTGCTGACTCATACCAATCTCCTAAGAACAAGATCAAAAAAAACAAAAGGCGACGGTCCAGCACGGAGCCAGACGCATCGCCATACAAAAGGCCTCGTCCCGAGGCTAAAACGTTTCAGATTAAAGCGGCCGGCTCACCACGAACTCTGCCGCGAGCAGATTGAACGTGGTGTCGGCATCAACTTGCTGGCCACGAAGCCAGCGGGCGAACTGATGCACCATCAGCCCTGCTATGTTGGCCGTATAGATCGTGCTGCGGGCCGTGCAACGCCCTGGCTCAGCCTCGCTAGCACCGAAAAGCGTAGTCGGGTAATGCCTGCGGGAAGGTTCATTGGCAGCGACAAGCACTCGAATGACTTCACCAAGCATGCGACCATCGGCCCAGAAGGTAGTTCTCCTTCCGACAGATCGCCAGATTGCAGCCCGTGTCTCAATGGAATCTACACAGCAGAAGACTACGGCGCCGTCCTCCGTTTTCGGGCTGAAGCGACCACCTATCGGTGAAACTTCAATGGCGGGGTCCAAACATGCGATTGCGTCTGCCGTAGCATGGACCTTGAGGACTCCGACGTCATTCGCCAAATATCCCTGCGTCGTGATATTTGTCTCGTCCACCCGGTCGAAGTCGACCAGCTGCACCTTTTGCACGCCGATTGCTGCGAGCTGCAATGCCACCTGACGTCCGATGGCACCGACGCCAATCACTGTCGCCGTAAGTTCAGTGAGCCGATCTGCAGGCACTAGCTCTCGCTGGCGTACAAAGCGGTCGTTAGAAGTCGCGAATAAAGCCATGCTCGGCCTCCTCCAGGCTACGATCAAAGTCCGCATATTCGTGCCACGCGTCGAACCAGCCGTGGTCGTGGTCCTGTTCATGGGGCGAAAACACGCAAGATGCTTGTTTGGTCAAAGTCGCATCCGCCGGCTCGGGCCCAGGAGTTCGTATGTTGGCTTCGTACTCGGCGTGCCATGCCACGTGATCTGATGCGCCGAAGTCCCATCCGTACTCAATCTCCACGGGTAAGATCGCATCCATGCTCGGCCCGACGTTGTAACGAAGCCGTGCGTACGACTCACCACCGCGCGCCAGAATGAACATGATTGCCCAGTCGCTCCGCCCAAACACGCGCTGGAAGGTTGCTTCGTCCGTGCCGCTTGGCTCCGCAGAACGGCCTGGATGGGTATGAATCCAAATCCGAGCGAACTCTTCAGGTCGCCGGCCGGCTACAACTTGGCGTTCAAAGAACTCGGCTACTGCCACGTCATCGAACTCGACGTGGACCCAGGTGCACGACTGCGTAACTAGCTCGATATCTTCGACTAGCAGCAGGTCATCTTTCGCTAAGATCCCAAACCCACCGATCTCAGTTTCACCGAGGTCACGCAGGAAGAGGAGCTTGGCCCAGGCCGTCGGAGTGAATCGGAGCACCGATGGGCGCCGGATTTTCGGTCGCTGTTTCGTCTTCCCGTTCTTGATCTTCATGGCACTTGGTACACCTTTCATCATCTTCGAGGCAGCCAGTGCACACGCGGCGCTGGCAACCTTCGCAAGTTTTGAGACAGGATCGGCAGAATGGTTCTTCACAATCGGCGCAGCTGCCAACGCAACCGGAGCAGTAGCACTCCTCACACCCACCGCAGGGTGTTTCACACTCCCCGCAAATGGTTTCCTCACATCGATAGCACGTGTAGCTGTAGTCTTCGCTGACCAACGTGCCGCAGTCAGAGCAGCTCGTCCCGCCCCACAAGCTAAGCTCCACGAAGGGTGATTCAGAGTTGTAGGTACGGAGAATCGACGTCACGAGCATGAAGAAGTCGAACAGCCGGCCAGCCGTAAGAGCTTGCCGAATGGCGGTGTGTCCATCACCCTCACAAAGGACATTGTCCATGACGTGAGGATGCGTCACATTCCGGCGGCTCTCGGCAGGGTGAGGATCTTTGGCAACTACTTCATATGCAGGAGGACCCGTATGAAGCGGCCTGGTCCAGTAGAGCTGGATCTCAAATGGACCGAGGTAAACTCCTTCGAGCTCAATTGGGTCCGTCGTAACGGACAGTTGTTTAAGTCCTAGGTCTAAGCCGAGTTCCGGGAATTCCCTTTCGAGAGACTGAAGGTCGCTGTAGATATCGTTCGCCGTAAGGACGTGATTAGCACGGTTGCGCGAACGACTCAGCTCTTCACGGATGGCCGTTAAGTGGCTTTCGAGTGAGGGAAGAACGTATACTAAGTCTCGGCACAGTGAGTCTGCCGCCAGATGCCAGCCGCGATATCGTGCTCGCTTGACCAGCTTGGCGAGTTCGCTCACTCGATCCCAGGACATATTGGGCACTTCGACAGTCGGACTACGACCACGGCGAGCTAGATGCGAATGGATGGCCATTGCCGCGCGCACGAAGGCCTTTTTAATCATTGGCATAGGAAGAACTCCGGCGCATGAAAAAGCAGGCTGCCAGTCGAAACCAGCAGCCTGCTAAGAGTGTAAGATTGTTCGCTCTGGCCTAGGCGGCCAGCAGCAATGAAGCGTTCGCCCCTTCGATTTTAGTTGGCGTCATCGAAACACGATTCCCTTCCTGAAGCACTTGGTCACGCGCTGCGGGGCGAGAGTCCACGCGAATGAGATAGTTTGATGCCTTTGCGCCGTGCATCTTCGAATCGGAGAGCTGACCTAATGTGGTTCCTTCTTCGAGCTCGACGTAGTCTGCGAAACCGCCACCGTCGTTGTTAATAAAAAGGACCTTCATACGTAATTCCTTCCATTGGGAAAGTTTTTGAGATGTAAGTGGATGAGCGCCACGCCGTGTCAACCGGCACCTGAGACACTACACAGCTAGGCCGCACACGGAATCCAGAAGTCCGTGCAGAGCTTGGGATCTACTGGGCAGAGCGGCTAGATTCCGTCCCTTCCAGATTTCCGTCATCGCATTGTGAAATCGCCACAGTGTTTTCGCTTCGGCGAATTCCTCATGCGACGGTTTACGCCATTCTTCAAGTACAGCGGGCACTTGTGTTACGGGCAACACGTTTGCATCGACGGCCCGAATGACGAGGTCGTGTGCAGCTGGATCCGAGATCTCTGTGTCCTTGTAATGGCGAATCCGTTCATCTTGCTTACCGCGCAAATCGGCGAGCCTACCTACCGCCGTGTGCACGACGCGTGGCAGGTCTCGCTCAATGAAACGGGTATGACGCCTGGCAATCGTGACCTCGGCGGAAAACGCCAAATTATCACAGACGAACACGGCACTACCTAAAGCAATGGCCGCCGGAAAGGTTTTGTCGTGCGAGTTACGAAGACCGATCACGAGAGCGTAGTCATCGTGAGTCTCACCGTTCACGACTTCCATCAGACCAAAGTAGCGCTGGCCGTCGTTCCAAAGTGCATTGGCTTGGTTGGCGACGGTCATCCCGTTGCCAATCAGTGTCGATTCGACCTGTTCGAGTAGCCGGTGGTGCGGGACTGGCACCCAAGTTTCAGACGGCGGCGGCGTAGCGGCCTGCTCTACAACTTTCCGTTCGACGTGCCGGGCGCCGCAATGCAGGATTAAGTCCACCATATATATTGTCTCCAAAAGTGCTTTTGAGGGGATTTCGACAAACGGTCAGATAAACTGCTTAATTCGGCTCGGCCCGAATATGACGTACCGGAGACCGAGAATTTTCAGCTAAGAAGTCGAGCTCGTCGCTCAGGACTCGGTTGAGTACGAGTTCCTGAAATTCCGGCTGCGGATCGCGATGCTCAGCCGAGAAAAGAACTAGCCAGCAGAAGGCAAGCAGGACTGCCACAAGTGCGCAACCCCCTGCAAGTTGGATGAGAGAGACGAGCATCGACTCCGTTCGTCGATCGCCAGCAATCTCACGGCGTTCGGCTTCGAGTTTATCCCATCCCGTGTCGAGCCGGCCCCGCTCGGTTTGAAGGTCATGGTGGACACCAATGATGTCTTTGTGAGCTTGCGCGTCTGCCTCGACGACCTTTGCCATGGAAGTGTTTTGCTGAGCCTGCCGATCGGCTGCTTCGCGGGCGATTCGCGTAGCAGAGTCGTCACACCCGGTCATCAAGATCAGTAGGATCGGGATTGATTGCATCAGGTCTTTTTGCTGCACGGTTTCTCCAGCGTGAGAGTAAAATGTGAAGTAACTTCTCGAGTGCGCGGCGCAGACGGATCTCACGTCCGAGTGCGAACACGGAAGCAAGAAGCCCAATTGCGAGCGCAATGGCGGCGAACATGATCATCAGAAACTCCTCTACTGTTTGAGAGGTAAGATGTGGGCAGCTGCGATCAGAAGCTTCGGTTAGGCAACCGATACTGCTCGGTGCTTGACGATGTGCGGTTCGCTACGCGCGAACCGAGTCATGCCGTTGTTACGGGAAAACGGGTGAATTTCGAAGTAGCGATGGCCGAATTCTATGCGGGGCACAACGTTTTCGTTGAGCGGAGTTGCGACGCTGCCTGGAACAACATGTCAAACCTAATTAAATCCTGGAAATTCGACATCGTACCTGGATGATAAAACTCCACGTGTTCTGCTGACATTCGACATCGCACTCTGCAACTGTTGCCCTATTGATTTCTGCTCGTTTATGACGCTCAGTGGCAAGCCTAAAGTGTCACCGGATGCGATTCGAGCCAGGCCCTCGACCAGATACTCGGGACTTGAAGTTTGCCTCTTGCACGAAATCATCCTTTTTAACGCGTCTGATAAGTCTTGTATGCAGATGATTGCGTCTTGGTCCACGCCTGCAGCTGGCAATTCGTCAATCGCCGCGACCACAGATTCGAGTAACCCGATCACTTCGTCATCTCTGGAACCCTGATTAACCGTTGACGCTCGTGTAAAGATTCCTCGTGCGGCGCACCAATAGTTGTACGTGTTTCTTGCCCGATCGGATTGTAGCGCGTTGCCTTCCCGCAAATCACCATGCGAAACATCGGGCTGAAGGCCATCTGCTGGAATTCTGTTTTGGTTAACCCAGGTAGGAATAATCGCACTAAGAATTAGCGCAAGCCAGAGGCCGGCGTAGAGTTTTCCTTTCAGGGGCAACCGAATCCAATCGCGGAGATTCGCAGAATAGTCAAGCGAGGAGCTTGGCGGCTTCTTTGGGGGCGACATGTCGCGCTCATGCACGGCCGCGGTACTATCGTCTTGGCTCTTTTCCGCGTGCTCTTCCGAGCAACGATGGCTAGCTTGTGCTCCAAGGCTGGCTACATCCGACGAAACACTTCCATGTGACGAACCATCTGCGAAAAGCCCTCTAGCATCTGCCGCTTTATGCCAGTCCGTCCTGTCCGCTCGGCGGACCATATCTTTGGGCTTGAGTCGACCAGAATCCGCAATTTGCTTTAGATCTGCCGAAGATAGCGGGCCGACTTCGCGCCCATCGGCTAAGTAATACCACTGCGTCATAACCGGGTCCTTTGTAGGTGGGTCGAAGGCGAATTCAGGAATGACCACTATAGTTGGAAGACGCTCGGCATTGCAAACTTTAGTTTGCAGACATGAACGTGGGAGATGAACTATTTAAAGCACGGAAGGCGGCCGGACTGACGCAAGAAGAGCTCGCGTTCAAAGCCAATGTATCTCGCAATTACATCAGCCTGCTCGAGCGAAACGAGAAGTCTCCGACTGTGCAGATGCTACTCAGGCTCTGTAAATCGCTCGGCATACGCGCGTCGACCATCGTTGCCAGGATCGAGCGGAGCTAGTTGAATTAACCACCTTAACCGCGTGGCAGGGCACGCTTTCCCAATCTGAGTTCTGATGTGCATCGGCCGCTTGACGGTCATGGAGCAGGCTGATTTATTAGGCGCGCGAGGTGATGCAATGCTGTTGGGTTAGAATTCCACGTCAGCGAGTCGGACTAGAATAACTCGGGCGAGGCAGTAAATTCGCAACTCACGATTGCAATATAGATCCTGATTGCCGTGTAATGAGAAATGAACAAAAACTCGGCGAACGCGTTCATTGGCAACGACAGCGTCGTCTACCCCAAACCCATCCCATGGATCGAATCGAAGTGTGGAAATGCTAAGCTACCAATCAATTATTGCGCACTTTGCGATTCGATTTAGCTGTAGCTCGACCGGTCAATTAGACAACAGCGTGCAACAGTCGTTACTAAACATTGACCGCCGGATATGCCCGTCCGATCGAGGGTCATTCACAGCTGTAAATAAATGCGGTTTCGTGAGCCGTCTGTCCCCGAGTGGTTGCCTTGAGCGCTTCGACGAATCCCGCCATCGTGAGATAGCAACGTTTCCACTCTTGAGCAGCGTGCCGCATCTGCGACACATAATCTAACTAGGTTTACTTCGCCAGATTGTCGCTACCGCGCTGCCGATATGCTGCTAAGCCGCCGGGCTATCACGGAATCTCAATTTCATACTACACAAGAAAACTGGAGGCGGCGGGAATCGAACCTTCCGCGATTCTCGACGCAACCGACAACGGCGTATGCAATTGCGAAAACTGCCATCAGTGCCGCGCTGCACTGGCGCTGCACTTTAATTGCTTCAAGAGTCACTTTCTGGCATCGCTTGACGTTGATTTGCAAAAGGTGATTGAAACGTGGGACTGTCTTTCGAAGGAGATTCGGGCAGCGACAGGGGCCTTATGCAGATAAGACCCCAGCCAATCCCGCGCTGCAGGTTCAGGCTAGACCTCAGAAGGTATTTCATCTGTATTCTCTAAGATCGCAGGCGAGGTATTGTTTAACCGAGACTCGATTGATTGGATGAAGCGAATAGAAGCACAAACGTGATTGTAGATAAGCAAGCTCTCCTCATAGTTGAGGAGGCAGTTATCGTGGGCGAAGCTCTGATTATTTCGTACGTGATTAAACGCCTCAATTGTCGAGATCGACGACTTCAGAATTCTCTCGGTCATTTGTGACTCTAAGAGCCCCTCGGCGCGGAGAAATTTGATGTACTCGCCGAGTGAGCTATGGACCGGCTTGTCCTTAGCCACGATAAGACCGTGTTCGGTACATATCGCCCGGATGTATTTCGCGACGAAGGTGTGTAGCCGATCTAATCCCTGCTCCGGCTCATTGTTCTCGATTGCATCACGAACGGATTTTGCCAAGGCGTCGAAGGTCCGGTCATCCGTAATTGGCTGGATTGCATCAAGTTCGGCCACGGGTGCTTCACTTTGCAATCGGGCTACAACCTTCCTAGCAAAGGCCACTAAGGCCCCGTCGGGATTCTGAAGCGTCGTGGCGTAGTCAACCATTGCCTCCGTTAGGGCCGCGACAATATGATTGGCTTCAACTTCCCAGAATTTGCGCAGTCGATTGGCTTTAGAACAGCTTGCGTATCGATACTTCGGATCGTCAATATCGCGACGCACGGCGTCTACGATGAATTCACGAAATGTTCGATCCGAAAAATTCAGTACGTACCCTCCTCCCATATCGAAGAGCTTTTCGAGCTGGCGTTTTTCGAGATAAGTCAAGTCTGCCATATAACGGTCCGATTGCTTTTGGACATCCAAGGTGCAGATAGGGTTCGGCTCAAAACTAACACTGCTATTCTAAGTAGTTGATTTGATCTGCCACGTCCAACGGTTCGTCCAGCTCTCGGCCCAGCGACTCTTATAGATACCAAGTGACAAGCACGCGTTGCTCATCGGGCTTGAGAATAAAATCATAAAGGGTCGTATCAAAGGCTTGAATGGCTGTTGCGACGTCTTCATACGATTCCGCCAGGACATATCCAGCAATATCCGTCCATGCGACGCCGGCTTTTTTGCGAAGTGGTAATACCCGGAATTCCGTCCCTCTGTTGAGAACCTCTAAATCTGTAACCTGCGCTCGGAATGTGCGTTCAGCGATTCTCGTCGTTGCTGATGCTTGTCCTGGAAATTGAGCTTCGACCCAATCTCTGATTGATCTGGCATCTAAGGGATCGTCTCGGGTTGTGGCATAGGAGCTGAGATAATAAGAATTCGCTGTTTGCTCTGCTTCGCCGCGTGTTAGCCGAACCCCACGTGCAAGCAAGAACGCGGCGACCGGATCTTGAGTTCCCCAGGACAACAATTCCTTAAGCCAGAAGACAACCCACGGCAGTCCGAGCGACTCCCACACGTCGAGTGACATCGGTTGTAATTGACCGTCAGAGATACGTTCATACGCATATCCGATCACGCTGCCTATTCCCCAGCAGCACCGATAGGAAAACCATGTTCCTACGTACCGATGCCAGTCAGCTATTTGACCTGCCGAAGGGTATTGAGTCGCATCATGACCGAGCCACCATCTAAGGATCGGCTCCCATGCTTCACGCTCTCCCATATTGAAGCGAGGGATGCCGCCGAGTGCGATGACGACAGACACGACGTAATTGAATTGCTGATCGCGATCCAAAGTGGCATAATCCTGCCCTTCCGCCATTACTGTTTCGATTTCCGAAAATTCATCAATTAATTGAAATGCAGTCGACGGTGGAAGACCGGTCCTGTAGATGCGGCGACGGCTATCACGATCTGGGTAAAGCTGGGGTATGGCAGCACCGCGACGGAGAAACGCGGTTTGCTGGTCTACCGCCGCAAGATGTGATGCGAAAGATGCGTTCCACAAAGATTGCAAGCGCTCTTCCCAATTTGGGCCCGTCGATAATTCATCAAACTCTACCCTCCCGGCAAGTAGTACTGAATCAATGGTATCGAGTCCCGAAACGTCAGTCACAACGCCCGTAGCACTACTCACGCTCACACGTTCCAGCCACAACAAGAATTGCTCTAAGTCCGCGCTTCCTGAATTCAAGCTCCATTGCTGCCAAACGTCCCGTAGAGCTTCCGCGATAGGACTGCGCGGCACAGTCGGTTCGATTTGCATGACTTCAGCTAGAAGCTCGAAATAACCTCGATTCGCACGATCTGGGTTTGATCTACTCAGAAGGGGTGGGAGGAGTACGAGTGTGCGCCCTTCTGTCGCAACGCCTGGTCGGCCAGCTCGTCCTGCTAAATTCCGAAATTCGGATGCGCGCACCGATGGGGGATTTGCAGTCCCAGCCTTATGCTTCGAGAAGCCGGAGTTTCCTTGAGTTTTACGCGTACCAATTTGGTACCTCGTTCGTCGAGCTCACGTTCAACCTGCGCTTGCGCTTTGCCGGGGCCAAAAGTATTTGTAGGCCGCACGTTTTGGCCGCTGGCGGCAGTTAAAGCTTCGAGGAAGCGTTGTAGCGCTTCTACGCTGGTACAGGTCGTGTTGCCCACTACGATCGTTTCCAGAAAGACATTTTTTAAACCGAACTTAGCCCAATTTTTCAAGGTTCCGGGATAAGGCTGCTTGTCTCGTCGCCGTTTGGGCAGCAGCTTCGTTGCGTCCGACAGCGTGATCACGTTCTCAGTTAAAATGTCGATCATGTTTGCTCATGCGCCCGTTTGCTGGTTCAGGCGCGAGCATAACCCCCCTTTTCTCCCTTGAAAAACTAAATGAGGGGAAACTTTCGGCTAGAGATTGAGACGAACTTTTTTGCCTCGTCCTGAGTCGATTACATTGCGTAGTTCGCCCGGCAAACGTCTTTTAAGGTCGACGAGCTTCTCGTGCTTCCCAAAAACGTCGGGTCGCTGGTCTTTGAGCCTTGGAAAACTGATGCCCCCGGGATTTCGCCTGAGGTCGTCGAGCAGATAAGCGGCCTGAGGTTCGACCTTAAAGGCTTTCCCATCGAGCATCACATCGCCCGTCTGTATACGCACACTCAGCCGAGCAGCCCCACCGAGTGCGGACGACACCGCCGTCTCGAAGAGCATATCAACGCACTCAATAAGAGCGACTCTAAGATTAGCGAGAATATCTCGCTTTTTCAGTAGATCTGCTAAAGGCTGAAGAGCATCTGAGCCGAGCCCTACCGCTGACCAGTAGTGCTCCACATTTGACCGCCATAGACTGTGTGGCGCGAGATCACCCGGCTCTCGTTCGACGTGAATGATATCCATAGCGTTGTCCGCTGGACGGCTAAAATCGCTTAACTCATTGTCGCCAATGGTCGCTAGCGGATTCATCTGGGGCGCCGAGTATCCATCCACTCGTAGCACCGGATACTGATTTAAAAATGGCTGTTGGAAAATGTAGATGTCTGGTCTGCATAATCCTTCTTCCAGTGCACGCCCTAGCCCGATCCAACTAAGTTCGCCGCTAAAGACCTGCTGAATCGCTGCGTCTATACGTTCCCGGCGCGGAGCGACCAGAATTTCTACAATGGAGCGCCTAAGTGCATCAGGCTCATCGCTTTCCCCACTTGCAAGCTCATCAAACAATCGATTCAGCTCTTCCCCGTCAGATTCATGGTTAACTCTCAGCTCCTCCGCATGAGCGAAGATGGTATGAGAAGCCTTGCCCGCGCCGCCTTCCAGATTCAAACAGTGCGCGTAAAGGGATCGCAAGGCACTGAATGCCAGCTGCGACTGGGAGGGCCCATCATTTTCAAAGTTGCCATTTAAGCGACTCGGAAAATCCACTAATGCGGATTGCACGGAGTGGAATAGAAATCGAGCAAAGCTGCGTCCACAGTAAAGGGCGGCAACTTTTCGATTGGACTCAGCAGTAATCTCATACTCGTGTGATGTTGCGTTCACTTTTCGTCCTTGTCACAGAGAATAGTTATTGGTGAGCTACCTCTGGTAGCCGCGTTTATCCGACCTCTCGGGCGATGCGCAGACCCAAATCGGTTTGCCGTTCGGCGTATACTTCCGTCACATCGGCCCGCTTGTGTCCGAGCGCCACTTGCGACCCTTCTAGGCCGTACAAGCGGCGAAGTTCCGTGGCGCGGCTGTGGCGCAACTGCAAGGGGAACCAATGTGGAATTCCACCGGCCCCTTCTCGCTGCCGCGTCCGATTAACACGCTGGATTGCGTATGTGATAGCTCGGGCGTAGGAGTGTCTGTCATATCGGTCCCGTTTTGCGCGTCTGGACTCACATCGGGGCTTCCGCCGACGTTGCGAGGGCGTCAGCGGGGTGCGTCGCTTGCTCCGTCTTTCTTCAGACCTCCACGCTTCTGCCTCTCGCGGGCTGAAGAGATAGGATCTGGCATCTCTGTTCAAAAATGGACGAATTAAGGCCTGCGCTTTTTGTCCTAAATAGATATAGCGGTCTTGTTCGCGCCACTTATTCTTGTGATGTTCCGGACAATAGATCCACACGTCGCCACTCTGGTCAATTTCACAGCTCCGCATCGCGACGACTTCGGATGGTCGCATTGCCGCCAGTTGTTGCAACTGGATCATGGCCGCCATTTGCGGCGATACTACTTTCAAAACGGCATCAATATACATCTGTGGAACGGGTTTCACCGGAGGCGCCTCACGTGCCGTCGTCCTCCCAAACTTCAGCGGGCTGACGGTGCGAAGCCCTTCATATACCGAGGAAGGGATCAACTCTTCGCTGACCGCCCACTTAACTGCTCGCCGAATTCGATTGACCCGCCGATTAATGACATTCCGGGACAGCTTCCCCTCGTCGACCATACTTTGGCGTACGACCTTGAGTGACAGCGGACCGAAGTCACGACCCGGGGTCCGTCGATAGAGCTTACGAAGAGGTCGAAGAGCGTACTTCATCTGCTGCAGCTCACCCGTTGGGCAGCTGTTGACATCGACGTAATAGGTCTCTGCAAATCTGATATAGAAAAGCAGCACCTCGTTGACGGTGCGCTCAGCAGAGGGCTGGCGGACAGCGGCCTCTTGAGTCGAGCGTTGATTCAGCCCTGATCGCCATTCGGCGAGGGCTCGCTCGTAACGTTCGTAGCTTTCCTCGGACCCGTGCGGGCCAAGATAGCGGTCACGTCCCGCGATGCGGACTACCGCTTGACCTGAAGCCTTATGCAGGCAATACGATGGAACTTTCGACTGTCTTTTGGACATTGCGACTCCGATGTCGTCGATCCTCCGTAAATTACGGAGGAATCTAAACAAGGTGAGACCGCACTGCCCAAATTGCCAGTCGCGATAACTACCTACAAAATACCAATATACGTCTAGCGCGCTCGGCAGGATTCGAACCTGCAACCCCTGGTTCCGAAGTGTCCTGTCGCAGCGCTCATAGGATTCTGACAGAGTATTTACCGGGAATTGCGCTAGGTAGCTACATCCCGATTGGCGCTAGACACGTCTTAAAACCACGAAAAGTAGGTACAGCTTTTGGGTTGTACCTACTTTTTCTTTTTGGCTCCCATTCACTGTGAACCACACGGTTGCCGCTAGCGTACAAATTCCCAGCGCGCCAAACGCACTGGGCGCGCTGCCCCCTGATCGTCGTCAGCGTGGCTCAATAACCCTGGAGAATGTTACTAATGAGAGAACGTCAGTGTCTGAAATTCTGCGAATCATGCCGGGACCGGGAACACCCGGTTACGAGTTAGTCAGCCCCCGCGCGTTGAAAGTGTGGATTTCTCTTTTCCACCACTCACAAAAATTTGGGAACGGTTACGGCGGGCATTGGAACCTTGGGGATTTATCCGTGGGTTCTGGTTGTAATGTCAACACGGCTAGTTCCGCGTTGAATGAACTAGCCGCACTCGGTTGGGTTAAGAAGAGCCAGCAACGTCACGCCAGCGGAACGTATGGCGGGTTTCTCTACGAATTGCGTGAGCCGTATACAAGTTTAAGTGAAGCCGCCAGCGCCAAGTATTTAGACAAGATTGAAGAGCAACGGGAGCGACTCGCCGAACGGGAGCGACTTGTGACAGAGGCAGCACAACCGATCACAAATAATTGTGAGCCGTCGAATGAGGATCAGGGGAATACAGAGACAGTACGTCCGGACACAGAAGATTGTGAGCCGTGCGATCAGGATGGCGCGTGGTAGCAGGCTACCGGGGGCGCGCACGTCGCACCCCGGCATTTTGTTCGCGCCTAGGCTGCGTCCTGCCTGTCTGGTGACGGATACGCAGGAATATATTCCGCTGCCCCCGGTTTCTGTTTGCGATCAGCCCGATACTTCGCGGATCGGTAGCGTTGATCCTCTGCTTTTTTAAATCGCTTTTGGAGTCCATCTACGGCGACCGCCTCTGAGTCCTCGGACTCCAGTTGCGTTTTCAAGGCAGTCATTGCAGCAATCCAAACCTTCAGGCATTGATCGTGCATAGGTGCTGCGTCTACTGGGAGTGAGCACACAGGACAGTTATTCATTGTTGGACTCGGATCGGGCAACCGCAGTAGTTGCACGTTTGCGAAGTGTCATTAACTAATTTCCTACAAGCCTTGCACTGCGTTCGCTTCCCAAAAAAAACATAGCCACAACTGCAAAGCCGAACGCTGTTCTGGTGCTGCGCGCCGCATCCTTTGCACGTCTTCACAGGCTTTTTTGTAGGGGGAATGTAAAGCTGATATCCGCACGCTGTACAAACTGCTACGGCGCTCTTTTCGAGACTTCCGCAGTTCGGGCAGAATCGTCTACCCCTTGGTGTTCCAGCGGATGGTTTGCGCGGACGGTTTGCTCTCGCTAGTTCGCGGTCGGCTTTCGCTTGTTCCCGGTAAGCTGCGCGCTCCGCTTTCGCTTGTTCCCGGTCGGCTTGGCGGTTTGCTTTTGCCAGTTCCCAGGCAGCTTGACGGTCAGCTTTCGCTTGTTCCCAGGCAGCTTCGCGCTCCGCTTTCGCTAGTTCGCGGGCAGCTTTGGCAGACTGCTTGGCTTGCTCCCGGCGGTTTGCTTTTGCCAGTTCCCGGGCAGCTTTGGCAGACTGCTTGGCTTGCTCCCGTGCTTCGCGCTCTTCAATCTTCCTGGCAACTTTGGCTTGCGCCTGATCTCTTACACGCTGCATATATAGCCACACACAACCGTCGTGAAGTTGCGTGGGTCCGATCAACACGCGTGAGCATTCTTCTCCGCAGTATTCGCAGATGGCGTAGCTATCGGGCATTAGGCACGCTCATCCGCAGCCTTATCGAGCGCACGACGCGCCAAAGTACTAACACGTACTGCGTCCTCAAAGTTGTGAAACCGCCCGATCTCGACCACCCACTTATTCGATTCGGCGTCCCAGCGTACGCCGGAAGCCGTTGAAATTTTGGTTGCTTCCGCAGTCGCGATTAGTTTGTTGTTTTCATTCATAAAATTAAAACGACGGGCGCTAACGGACTCTGGTAGTAGTCCGTCAGCAGCACCGCCGCTCCGCCCCCTGGTCAACCTAGCTCAATGATTTTGTAACGGATTTACTTCAGGTTGCTGCAACCCGTTGCTCTTGATCCGCTGCAATTCGGCTTTTCCACGATCATCTAGTCGATTTTGGCTATTTAACCATTCGAGATACTCGACTTGCTGGCGCTCTGAGGCTGGACCTTGGTCCCAACAGGAGGAAGGTACAGGTGCTTTAAATTCGTCTGCAGTAGTGTTGGATTTGTTAGCCATTGATAGGTACCCCCTCTAAGTCGAGTAGTTTTTCACAATAGTGGATTATGTTTTCGTGATCCTGGTCTGCCTTGGCTTCCGCTAACTTCTGGTAGTAGAAGGATCGCTTGCGCTCCGTCTCCGCAGCATCGGCTTGGCGCTTTTGCTCTGCTTGCTTCACTGCGTCCCTAGCGCGGCTGGCTGCCAACAAAAATGAGTTCCTGCGCGCAGCTTGCTCCAGAGTTCGTTCGTCAAATTCACCATTACGGCAAACTATATGACGCTGGTCTACCAGCGATTGCAGGACTGCTGGCGAAAGCTTCAGCCGTGCGGCTGCTGAATTCAGGTCCATAGATACCCCAAGTACTGATTGTGTAATCGCGTACTTGCGGTAATGGCTGCCGATCCGACAGGGCAGCTAGAAATCTGGTTATTGTTGGCTGCGCCGAACCCAGTTACTGCGAACAAACTTTGCCACAGCTTCCCGAACCATTGCCGAGAATGCTACCCCGTCTTGCTCAGCAAGCTTTCGAAGCAGGATTGCGTGTGGCTCGGGTATTTGGCAGCAGACGCGCTGCATTGGTCGGTGTGTTCTCATTTGTTGTCCCCCGTTGATATGCGAATCTGCATATCAATAATTAGAAACCAAGATGGGAGTTACGTTAATAGTAAACATGCTGCGCGATAAGTTGTTGCGGGCGGACTACTTACTTAAACTTTGCCCCGTGCCGGGGCGAGAGTTCCAAAAAATTGGTAGTAAAAAATCCAGAATTGCAAACGCCCCGGGGCACTAAAACCGCAAGTGAGGCGAGCTAAATGAAAGGCACGAGCGGGCGCGCGATGGGGTGGGTATCCCGGGTTTAGCTTTTCACTGACAGCCCGCCTAACGTTCCGGCGCTGCTGTAGGCGCTCGCAAATGGGCGCGCACGATCAGGGATACATTGGCGCGGGGACTCGGGAGCGGGTTTGCTGGGGCTCGGGCGCTGGGAACTGGTCAACAATCGACCGCACCAAACCATCGCGGTAGGTGCTGCCATAGCTCCAGGCGTCTCAGGTACGTCAAAAATCCTACAGGATTATTGACCAACTGCGCGCTAAGTGTAATAATGCCACCAGAGTTAGCCGATATAACGGCAAATAGGAGCTTAAATCATGGGTCGCAACTGCGTTTCATACCTACGGGTCAGTGGAGCTTCTCAGATCGACGGAGACGGATTCACCCGCCAACGCCAAGCAATCGAGCGCTACTGCAAAGGGAACGAACTGCGGATAGTGGGCGAGTTCCAAGATGCTGGGGTCTCGGGGACGAATGAGCTTTGCGACCGTGACGGACTCCAGGCGCTCATAGAACGCATCGCTGGGAATCACGTGCGGGTTGTCGTGGTCGAGAACGCGAGCCGTCTGGCGCGTGACCTAATGATTCAGGAAACGATCTTGGATCAGTTCCGCAAACTCGGGGTTACGGTCCTAGGTGCGGACGGTACCGATCTAACCGTGAGCGATGACAACCCTACTCTAGTCCTCATTCGACAAATTCTCGGGGCGGTGGCGCAATTCGATAAGGCTTGCACGGTTGCCAAGCTGAAGACCGCCAGAGCCCGTATACGCAACCGTGGCGAGCGCTGTGACGGTCGTAAGCCCTTTGGAGACCGTGAAGGGGAAGCGGAGACCCTGGAGCGTATCAAGCAGCTACGGCGCAAACCACGTGGCGCGCAGAGACTGACTTTCGAGCAGGTAGCCGACAAGCTTAATCGAGAGAAGCGCCCAACGCGTGCTGGGGGCGCATGGACCAAGGGAAGCGTACACGCGATCTGCAAGCGCCTGGAATTGGCGTAGGCTCCCGCGACTTCTACCGCCTGAGTGTAGCGCTTTTTGCGCCTCAATTGCACACGGTAACGGAATCTGCGCCCGAGGCGTCTGCCGAGCGCATCACTGAGTACGGCAGTTCCCTGCGCCCCTGCGCGCCATAGTTAACTAGTTCTGCAAACTTTTGCCGAGATGCACCCAAAGCACACTGCTAAAGCATGCCCCAGCGAAGTCGCATAACTCTTCCACGGATGATTCTTTTTCCAGGATGGTTCAAAGTCTGTCTTCAGTGACCACTACTTTCACTACTTTCAAGCACTCCTTTCACTGAGCGCACTGCTACCCACCACCCACTCCGCTCACACCCCCCTATATGTATAGGGGGTGGAGGGAGTGGTGGTAGTGCTCGTGGTACAGGTCAATACAATCAGCGAAGTGAAAGGACTGGTCCACACGTCTCTGCGGTTAATCCTTCCATTGGAAAGCCTTGATGGGACTCTTCCGGTAGGTGACCGACTTTTGTACTTCCTCAAGCTTCCCGGCTTCTAAGAGCAAAGGAAACAGCTTTTTCCATCGTCGCGTGGAGATACCAGCCAGTTCACCAAGTGCGCTCTGACTTTGCGCCCCATGCTCCTCCGAAGCAACGCGCACCCTAGAGAATTCTTCCGTAAGCTGTTCCTCAGCCTTCGCGGCTTTCCTGTCGTCCTTGTCAGACTGCTGCTGCGCTTCCTCTTGCTTGTAGTATTCACCGTCCCTAACTGCTGCGGTCTTCCAAATTGCAGCTTCCCGTGGTCCCGATGGATCACCTTCGTTGCAGTTCAGCGCCCACTTGGAACAGCTACCGTCGCTACCCCCTAGGTCCATCCACAACGCGTGGAAACCGTCTCCCTTATATCGCTCCCGCCTGGACAGCAACATCCACTGGCGGAAGTGCTCAGCAGCGCCAGCGCCAGCTAGATCATCTATATCGGGTGCAGTATTGCCGTCCCAAGTCTTCTTAATATGGTGACAGCAAATTGGCGTAGCATCGTGCTTTTCGACCATATCCGTCAGTCGGGAGTAAATCTCGACCATCTTCGGTGCATTGGCGAATTCATCGCCGGAAATCATTTTGAGTAGGTTGTCAAAAATCACGACTTCCGGCTTCCCGCTTAATATGATTCGCTCGCAAGCCATCATGTCTTCCATATTCTCGATGCGCGGTACGCAGTCGTCCCAATGGAAGTGCGCCCGTACATCGTCCCGCGTGAGTTCCTTGCCCTTAAGAATTCGGAACACAGATTCTTCCAACAACCCGCCCTTGCTTTCGCCCGCGAGCAGCAGAACGCGCCTAGGGCGGTCTACTGGGAAGCGTCCTAGGAATGGTTTGCCACTCGCTAGGGAAAGCGCAAGGTCCACAGCAATCGAAGACTTCAACGTCTTTTTCTTGCCGCCAAGAATGAATGACCGCCGTTCCGCAAGCACGCCGTCAATGATGTACTTCGGCTTGTACTTGGGCTTGGCTAGTTCGTCGATGTCCCGCGCATTAAATTTGCCGAACCGTTCGTAACTAGTTTCACCCTTAGGCTTGGCGGGCTCAGGGATATAATTAGAAGCCTTGGAAGTCGATGGTTCCCCGCCATCATTCTGAGAGTCTGGAACCCACGACCATTCTTGTACGTCGTGTTCGTCCCAGTCGGTTGTCCACAGAAGTTTCCATCCGCCCGGCAACTGAGCGCCGGCGGGTGGGGACTCGGGCATCGGTCCCGGGTCCGCATACGTTTCCTTCGTCTGTGCTCCCGTAATTGTGGGAGCGTTCATTATTTAGCACCTCCGCCGATAACGGCTGTGTTAGATGCTTCGCGCTGCGCAATCCATTCGCGGAGTGATCGGGTTGAAAACCGTATGCCCTTCTTGCCGGCGCGTAGCCTGATAAATGGAATCTCGTTCGCTTTCCGCATGTCGTATAGCGTTTTCGAGCTAACGTCTAGGAGTTTGCAAGCTTCGCTGATATTCACCAGCAAGGGCTCGGGGGTTTGGTTTGTTGCGACCATTAGCAACACCTCAGTGTGAGTGATTAGGAGTGGATAAATACCTGATACGCCTAATTGTACGCGCGGGGATTCGATTCCGTAGAGCAAGATTCTGCACGGGTGCTATGCGGGTTCACATACGTGTAACTAAAAACACAAACTCAATTTTTGCTCTAAAAAATTATCTGAGAATTTTTCTAGGGTCGATACGCGGGGGCGCGTATAGTCTGTTGTTCACGTTTCCAGGATGCCTGTTTCAATGCGCACGACGCGCCAATATGGCGACCGCTGATCTTCGTTACGATGTCCGATCCTCAAAAACCTCAAAAACCTCTGGGACCGATCCAATCGGATACCGTCTATCCGCTACAGGTCTTCTGCGCTTTGTCAGGGCTCGAAGCAGCTTCACTCCGAAAAATGCGGGATAATGGCTTTAAGGTTCTACGCGTTGGCAAGTGTTCCTACATCGTCGGTTGTGAGTTCCTGAACTACGTTATCCAGCATGGCAAACCAGTAACTTGACCCCATGCGCCGGATTGTGCGAACATACCGGAGTCAAAGCTCCCGCAAGGGGGTACCTAGCAGGAAAACTCAATCGATACGGCAGCGCCATTGCGTATGCCGGTGCGCGGAAACCGTAAGGACCGCAAGGCAATCTAGGTTGCCTGACAGCGCCGGCGCTCGCGATGGCGTTTTTGTTTGTAGGTACCTCCTATGAGTCAGAAGAAACCCAAGGTTCCAAAGGTGCGAGTAGTGCGTCCTAGTGGACGCGGTATCGAATTACGTTACACCGATCGCGAGACAAAAAAAGAGATACGACTAGCAACCGGCACTACTGACGAATCGGCGATTGAGGACCAGAAGAAACAACTGGAAGCCAAACTGCTCCTAGGTATCGATGCCAAGCCCAAGAAACGCGTAGGCGGTCCCCACATGCCATGGGCGGACTTCCGCGAACGGTTCCGAGAATTGCACCTACACGCGCTTCGCGAAGATTCCAGGGAAGCGGTAGAAGTCCGACTGAATGTGGCAGAGCGAATCGCAAAACCTCGCACGCTATCCGATATGGCGAACGCGGAGACGTTGCACGATCTCCAGGTAAAGCTACTGGAGGGCGCGGAAAGCACAGTAGGACCAAAGGGCAAGAAACGCAATCGCGGTCCCCGATCTCCGCACACGGTAAAGTCCTATATGGTCGCGGTGCTGACGGCGCTGAATTGGGCGCGCGATGAGATGCAATGGCTGCAATCAGTTCCCAAGGTTCGCAAGGTTAAGGTTTCAAAACTGAAGCATGCCAAGGGGCGGGCAATCTGTGAGGAAGAGTTTGACCGCGTTCTCGAAAAGGTAAAGGACGTAGTAGGTGCTGAAGCTGAAGAGTCCTGGAAATATCTTTTGCGTGGACTCTGGGAAAGCAGTTTGCGAATTGATGAGTTGCTACATCTCCATTGGTCCGACGGGCAGTACATTGTTCCGCAGTGGAGCAAAGGCAAATTGCCGGTGCTGCTGATCCCTGCGCCCATGCAGAAGAATGACACTGAGGAAAGCATACCGCTGTTACCTACCTTGGAAGCGGTGCTGCTCGAAACCCCCAAGGCGCAGCGGTTCGGATGGATTTTCAATCCTTTGAGTTTGCAAACGAAGCTGGGACGTAAGGTGCGGCATCAGCGCCCTAGCGCCGAATGGGTTAGCCGGATTCTCTGTCGGATCGGTGCGAAGGCTGGGGTTATCGTCCAAGCGGCAAAGGGGGAAGGCAAACCGAAGTTTGCCAGCGCCCATGATCTCCGCCGAAGCTGTGCCGAGAGACTGGCTAACGCGGGAGTCCCAGAGCGGGAAGTTGCCAAGGTTCTCCGCCATGCGGACGTAGAGACTACTCGCAAGTACTACGCGCCGGGGACCGTCCAAGAGTCCGCTGGCATCATTCGCAAGCAGTTGAATGTACCTAGGTACATTGCCAAGTCGGAATCGTCGTAAGTCTAGCGCGCTCGGCAGGATTCGAACCTGCAACCCCTGGTTCCGAAGACCAGTGCTCTATCCAATTGAGCTACGAACGCGAATGCCTTGAAGTACACAAGATTCTGAGTTTATGAATGCGTTCAAAAAAGTGACTGCACATCCATTTATACGCCCAATGGTTGGCATTTCAGCAGAATCTTCCATCCTACCGGACCAGTGAGCGTGCGATGCCTACCTATTCTAGCCGCCGGACGTGGACCAAGAAACCCGGCACGCCCTGCCCCGACTTCCCACTTTTTCGGCATGCCAGGGGATGCTGGAAAAAAGTGCGTGAGAAATTGATACACTTCGGCGAGATTGCCAATGACCCAATAGCACACAGGTTAGTTTGGCATCTATAGTGCGCTTGACCGTTTTGGCAAAACTAAGCGGCGATGGATGCCGAACACGGCTATTGCACCAGCGGGCCAGGTGAACCATGGCCAAACATCTAGGCTCGCCAGCCTTCGTTCGCCAGCGTCGATCGTGAAATGGACTTGGAAGGCCGTTTGCTGTGCGGAACAGTTAATCTCAGTATTCCACTCGCCGGGCGCCGGCAAATCGACGAGCGCCGCGCTTAAGAGTTTGTTTGTCGCTGCATCGTTCGTTGCGACGGCGTGAATCGTTCGGCACGGCGCTCCGGTACTCGTGAGCGTGACGATTATTTGAGTGTTTGGGATAGGCTTACCAGTTTCGGCGTCCTGAACCAGGATGCTAATGTCGATTGGCCCGGCGCGCAGTGGATCGGGTGACGCGAAGACGGAAATTCGGTAAGCGCCATGGCGCTCCATCATAACGATCCTGCCGCCATCCGCCAGCGCGGGTGCGATACACAGCGCGAGCGTTAGAAAACTCGACATCAGCATAAAGGCAGGTGATCGCATACACACCCAACGCAATCAATTAACCAGTGATGGCAAGGTGCCGCGCATTTCCATCGGCTGAAGCACGATCCACACTCCGCAGGCAAACAACAGGCAAATCAGTAACGCCCACGGAGTGAAAGCTTTCGCAGCCTGCGAAAGCCGCGCGGCATTCGCTTCGGAAATACGAAAGCCTGTGTACAGCGACAGAAGTAGACCGAAATCAAGCATGAGCATTTCGAAGTGCGGAATCCATTCGGAAGGTGTGCGACAGCACGCGCACTGTAAAATCGGTGGGCCTAGCACATTCCACCCATGGTCCTCCGCGAAGCGCTGTGTCGCTGGGATGATCGTGTCCCAGCTCGCGAACAGATGAAAGCAATAATGGGCGAGCCACATGCCGAGACCGATTGGAATAAGAGCGAACGAATAGCGAACGGCGATCGTCCGCGAGTCGTCGGTCAATTTCCCCCAATAGCGGCTCATGGTACCCGCAATGTTTACCGTGAGCACAGGCAACAGCACGATCGCAAAGCCGTAATATATTGTTGTGACAAACAATCGCGACGGTTTGCCCGAAAGTATTCCCAATTGATCCTGCCACCGCAGCACGGGCTCAGTCATTCCAGCAGCGTTGGCAAATGCGCCGAAGACGAGCACCAGGACGAGCGCAGCGAGGTCTGGCCGCTGCGTAAATCGACCGATACCGGAGCGTTTTGGATCGCTCCAAAGGGTGGCGCCGGGAACCGTTGCGAGTATGCCTACATTCTCATGCGGGCAGGCGTGAACGCAGTCGAGGCAGAAGGTGCAATCTAGATTCCCGTGCTTGCGGGGCTGAAAAAGTTCGAGTCCACAACCCGCAACTGCCGCGCCGCCCCGGATGCACTCCTTTGTATCGCACGTTGAGCAAACCGCGGGGGCTCGTACTTTCACTTCTAACGGCGAGATGAGCGATTGCACGAAGTTGAACTGGCCGATCGGACAGACAAATTTGCAGAAGGCGGCACCTGCAAAAAAACTGTCAACGATAAATGCGGCCGCGAAGTAAGCGATCGCGATCCAGGCCGTTATCCAAGGACTGCTCCACAGCGAGAACGCTTCGTAGCTCCACAAAAACAGCGCAATTAAACCGACTGCTAACCATTTGCTGCGCAACCAGTTCGGCCAGGGACGTCCGCCCGGGAGCCAGCGGCGGGCCAAACTGCGCGGGAGCGTGAAGGGGCACGCCATGCAGAAAAAATTACCCGCCACGAGCAAACTCAAAATCAACAGGCCGCGCCAATGAATCCAGGGCAAAACGCCCGCCAGGTTCAGTGGACTGATTTGCGGACCTGTCAGCCCGTCGAAGATGACGAGCGCGGCGAGCAATCCCATGAGGGTTTGCAAAAGCGGGCGCGAAAACCTCCACCGCAGAAAGCGGCCGATTAAAGGAACGTGGAGAAGATCGAACGCTGGCCGTGTTGATGCGACCGGCCGCGCGCCGATGATCGGTAGTTGGGCGAGAGTCGCGAGGCGCTTTCGCTTGGCGAGGCGAGTCTTCTCTGCACTTGTCGAACCAAATAAATAGCTGACGCTAATCCAAAACAGCGGCAACAAAAAAGCCACCGATCCGGGCACCCACATCAGGACACCGGCCGCTACCTGATCATCGAGTGCAGATAGCCCATCCAGGCGCGGCACGTTGGAGTAATACGGATACAGCACGCTCGGCGAAAAGCATAACCAGGCCGCCAACAATGTGTTTTGTGCGTCCGCCAGAAGCAAATAGGGAAACAAAAGCGCTTTGGACCACGTCGGACGGCTTGGATAAGGTCGCACTACGGGATACCAAAACAAGAGAGCGGTCGCCACGAAGCAAAGATGCTCGACCACGTGCCAATCTGTTTGATTCAAACCCAGCTCATAGCCGTACGGCGTGTGCCAGAACCACGTGGTGGAGACAAATAGGGGCCATGCGACGAATGGATGCGTAAGATGAATGAATGCTTTACGTAGCGTGCGCGAGCGCAAGAGCGGCGCGATCCAATATATTCGAATGGGGGCCGGCAAGCCGCGGAGCATCGGCAACAGCGGCCAGCCGAGCCAGATTAGCGGCGGCGCGACCATCATCAGCAGCAGGTGCTGCAGCATGTGAACTTGCAGTAATAGCGCGGCGAACGGCTCGATCGGCGACGCGAGGGCGAGATAGACTGCCGTGAGGCCGCCGAGAAACGCGGCTGGCCGGCCGCCATGCCATCGCACTGGATCACGCCGGCGCAGCGACCGCCAGCCGAGCAAATACACGGCGGCTGTTACGATTAACGACGCAGCAAGCCAAGGGGCGAGTGGCCACGAGCGCAGGGCAGCTTGGAGCGTCGGGCTCATAAAGTTGTCATTCGTGCGCGCCTGGCGCGGTTACAATCGGCGTCTCAGCGGCGCCGGCAGGCAATTGGTCCTCGGGCCGCAAGCTGACCAAGAAGTCGACCAGTACGGTCATCTCATTCGCGCTCATTTGCTTGCCATACGCGGGCATGTTGCCGCCGCCGGGCGTGCCGTTACTGACTTGATCGATTAACTGGTTCGCCGTCATTCGAGTGCCGACATTGCTAAGATCGGGCCCGCGGCGGCCGCCAACTCCGTCGAGCGCGTGGCAGTTGCGGCAGTTTTTGTATTGGAATACGACTGCGCCTTGTAACTCGACCGGCGAGCGCTCTTTCACAAAATTCTCGGGCACCGGGTCACCGCTCCAAGCAGTCATTTTCGGCGACCAGGGCGCGGTAGCTCCTTCGTAGGTAAGGGCTCCGAGCGCCGTATATGCAACGATCACAAACAGCACGGCGGCAGGTCGGCGACTGGGTGCTCTTTCACCCCGGTTGCTGATAAACGGCACCAGAAAAAGGATCGCAATGACGATCACCGGAAATACGAGCATGATAAAAGTCTCAACGCTCGGCGGGCTGAGTGAGAGCAAACCGAATAGCCACAAAAACGGCCACTCGGGGCGCGGGTTCGCGCCGGCAAGCGTGGGGTCGGGTGGCGCGGTCGGACCTTTAGGTCCAACAATCGCGGCGATTGCAACCACCACGATCACAGCCAACGACGAAAACAGAACGTCTTTTAGAATGGCATCGCCCAAGAATGGCACGCCGCGCTTGAGTTCCTCGTGGTACGTGGCGTCGTACGTATTAGGATCCACGACTTGTCCCGCTACGGGCGGCGTACTGACGCCGCACTTCAGCACCAGCCAAAGATGGACCGCCAAAAATGCGATCAGCGCTCCCGGGATTACAAAAACGTGCAGTGCGAAGAACCGGCTTAGCGAATCGCCGCCGATGATCTCACCGCCGAGAAGTAAATGCACGATCCGCGGGCCGATTACCGGCACTCGGCCCGCCATCGAACCGGCGACCGCGAGTCCCCAGTAAGCGTCCGGGTCCCAGCGCAGTATCTGCCCCGAGAAAAACATGCCCATCGTGCAGATGAGCAGGAAAACTCCTAGCACCCAAGTGAGTTCGCGCGGGTACTTGTACGCACCGTGCATGAATACCTGAGTCATGTGGACAAGCAGCAGCACGACCATACCAGAACCGGCGTAGTAGTGCAGCGCTCGCAAATACCAGCCGAGTGGCTGCTGGTAATTCAGATACAGCAAGCTCTCGTACGCTTTGTCGGCCGCCGGGACATAGACGAGGGCGAGCCCGATGCCCGTGAGAATCTGGATCAGAAATAGCGTCATTGCCGCGCTGCCGAAAACATACCACCATCCTAGCGGACCTTCGATCTCGCGCGGCACGGGATGCCGCATCATCGGCATCAGCGTATCGCTGATGCCGAGGCGGACATCGAACCAGCGACCAATTTGTTTGAGCAAATTAAACATGGACCGAACTGTCTGTGCAGCGCTTCGCGCTTGCCGTTAGCGTGTCCTGAAGAGTTGGATAGTGGGGGGCCTGAATCTGCAATCGACCTTTTTCAATTCGCCACTCGCAATGGAACATGCCTCGCGGCGGTGGACCAGAAGCCCTCTCTCCATCCGCGTAGTACACGCCGCCATGGCAGGGGCACATGAAGAGGCCGGACTGTGGAAACCAAGACACTGGGCAACCCAAATGAGCGCAGTTGACCGACAGCACGCGAAATTGATCCGCCCCTTCTTCGTTCTTGCCTTCGTTGCGCGCGTACACGCCGGTGAGTGCAGTAACTCCATCCCACGGTTGCCGCAGCGGATTGTCGAAGTTCACCCGGCGCGTTTGATTCAGTGGAAACGCACCCACAGCCCCAAGGTCCACCCAAAATACTGAGCGCTTTCGTAGCCCGAAAAAGTAACCGACGACCGGGACGCTTAAAACGACGGCCGCTATCGTGGCAAGAATCGCCGAAAGCCAGCGCAGAAATGTGCGGCGGCCCGGTCGTGGTGCATCGGTCGCGGTTATGTCTTGGGAGGTAACGTCCATCACTCGTTTGTTCTAAAAAATAGGACTCAATGTTGCTCGGCCACAGCAGTGCTGCCTACCGATCGCCATTGGGCGAGTAGCGCGACAAGATCGTCAATTTCCGCCGTGCTGATTGGTTCATATTCGGCAGTGCGGCCGCGTTTTTCCGCGTAGGTTGGCATACCAAGATCGGGGCGCCCGGTGATGATGATACGTCGAAGCGCTTGATTACTGATGAGCGCGAGGAAGGCAGGCGCGTTGATCGCACCAGGACCCGAGCGGTTTCCTTGCGATCCCGAGCCATCCGGTCCGTGGCAGCCGGCGCACGCGCGCTGATATATGGCCAGCCGGCGCGTATGCTCCTCCACTGCTGGAATAGTTTGGGGCTCGTTTGTGATGGCATACGCAGGCGGCGAGTGATCAAGCGGCGCCTCCGACTTCCAGTGGGATTTAACTCCCTCGGCGAGCAGCTTCACTTGTTTGTCGGTGAGCGAACCACCGTTTACGGTGGCGAATGCAGGCATGAGTGTGCCCGCTCGACCGTCACCGATCACTCGGTGCAGCTCGTCTTCGGGAATAATTGCCACAAATAGAGGATCGTTAAGCGGCGGAGCTGGGCCCAGTTTTCCGGTGGCTCCGTGACAGCCGGCGCAGTTGGTCGTGTAAAGCTGATCAAAATTAGCGATCTGTTCGGGACTGACTGGCAGATCGGCTTGATCGGGCTTGCCCGACAGATTGCAACCGCCCGCGTTCAACAGAATCATGCCAACGACGGCGCTAAGCCGCAACGCGAATCGAAAGCTGCAAATGTGGTTTAACGAATGGTAATTCACGATCGCACTTCGTCCCGCGACTAATTGCCTACAAAGTCGGCTCGTTGACCTTCGCCCGCAGGCGGAATGTAGACTTCTTCCGAACGTAAAATGACAATCGCCGCCACGATTCCAAACACAAATTGTGAGGCGACAAACCAAGGCCAATCGACTCGCTCTTGGAGAACTGGATTCATGATGCCCATCATTCCGTAGCTTAGCGCCGTCCAAAGCAGCGGCATGAGCAAACCGCCCCAAGCAAGCGTTCCTGAGATTTTTGGCACGCGCGGCAACACGATGGCGAACGCCAGCCCAAAGCTGAGCGAAAGGATCGCGTGAATGATGAGTGCCGCCACGAACCAATCTGGGTGATATGCTTCCAGAACGTCCGCTGTAGATTGCGCACCTTCGGGCGTCGTCATCGCGGCGAGCAAGTTGACCGGATACCAAATACCATGACCGACGGCGAGACTCCAAAGGATAGCCGGGATCGGCATTGCCAATCCGCCGACGGCGCCTCCTACAAGGCCCGCCAGGATTCGACCGCGGTTTTCGAGCAGCATGAACACAATCGCGGCGACGACGCCGAAGATCAATTGCGAGATCACAAACCAGAACCAGGCGATGCCATCGCGGACCGCTGGGTTCATCACGCTGAATGCAATGTAGCTTGCGGCGGTCCACAACAGTGGCATCAGCAGCGCTCCCCAAGCGAGCGGCTTGCGAAAATCGGGCAGCATCGGCAACAAGACTCCGTAGATCAAGCCCAGGACGAGCGACACCACAATATGAATAAAGATACCGGCGATCAGCAGCCCAGGATTGAACTGCTCGAGTTCACTGGCGCTCATGCTGCCAACACCCGGAATCACCATGCCGGCCAACAGATTCACGGGCCACCAAATCCCGTGACCGCTCAACAATCCATACACAAGCACCGGCAACGGCATCAGCAAACCACCGACGAAACCACCTTTGACACCAGCCGACACCGGGTGGACTTTCACCGGCAGCCGCAAGCGATAGCCGGGCAGACCGTGGCGCAGCCGCTGGACTTCACCAGGAGCAGGAACAATTGGCTGCGGCCGAAGCGCTGGTTCGACGCGAGGCTCGTGCCAGTGGCCGCGGCCCGGTAAGAGCTGCGAGATCCACATTCCCAAACCGATGACGAACACGACGCCACCAACCAGCAGAAATGCGAGGCTCGCCGCGATCCCCATTGCCATTAGCGCGATCCCCAGGGCCAGCACCAGCGGCGCGACCGTTGGCTTAGGCATTTCGATCGCCGGCGAGGATGCAGAATTATCTGCTAAGTGTGATTCGTCGATCATGCCCCGCTGCTCCGGCTAGCCACATACACCACCAGGAACACGACAATCCAAACCGCATCGACAAAGTGCCAATACCAGGCGACCAGCTCAACGCCATTGCGAAACTTTTCTGTCAGCTCGCGTCCGATCGCCAGAACGAGGACGATCAGCATGGCGACAATTCCAACGGTAACGTGCAGGCCGTGAAATCCGACGAGCGTGTAATAGGTCGACCCAAACAGATTGCGGCCGATCGTGAGATGGTGATCGACAATAAGGGTACGCCACTCGATGGCGGTTCCCAACAGGAACACGATTCCGAGTGCCGCCGTTCCAGCCAATAGAAATAGGAAACGTTTCTGTTCGCCGCGATGGAGGGAGCGTTCGGCAAAATGAATCACGACGCTGCTCGATAAGAGGCAGATCGTCGTGGCGATGACCAGGGGGAGCGACAGCGCTTGTGCCGGCGTTGGGCCAACCGTGTCCTTGCCCATGAACGCCACGTAGGTGGCGATCAGTGTGCAAAAGAACGCGACTTCGGAAAGCAGAAAGCTCGCCATGCCCCATTGGGCCGGCTTGAGCATTCGCTCCGGCGCTATCGGCGGCGGTACGGGCAGATCGCTGGCAGGTTGAGTCATGGCTATTCGTTTCTACCTAAACTGAGCTGGCTATTCATACTGCCAATCGGGGTCTTCAGGGTGTTTCAAGTCCCACAACGGTCGGCGACTGTGAACGGTCGGCACTTCTTCGAAGTTATAGGAGGGCGGCGGCGAGGTGGTCATCCACTCAAGCGTCCAGGCATCCCAGGGGTCGTCGCCGGCCGGCTTGCCTTTCCACAACGAAGTAATAAGGTTGTAGACCAAGATTGCGTAGCTCGGTACCTGAATGAGAGCGCCAAGCGTGCTGAGCTGGTTCCAAATCTCCCAACCGTGGCCCGCGTCGTACGTGTAAATCCTGCGCGGCATTCCGAGCACGCCCGAAATGTGCATCGGACCAAATGTGAGAATGAATCCGATGTACAAGAGCCAGAATTGCCAGCGGGCAAGTCGCTCCGACAGCATCCGGCCCGTAACCTTCGGGTACCAGTAATGAATACCAGCGAACGTGCCAAAGAGCGTGCCGCCGATCAGCACCCAATGGAAGTGCCCCACCACGAAGTAGCTGTCCGAAAGTTGGAAATCGAACGGCGCGGCGCCGAGCATAATGCCGGTGAGGCCACCGATGAGGAACATCGACAAAAAGCCGAATGAAAATAGCATCGGCGACGCGAACCAAATTCGTCCCCCGTACATCGTCGCCAGCCAGTTAAAAAACTTAATACCGGTGGGGATTGATACCAAAAACGTGGCCACAGCGAAAAAGAGATCGGGCATCCGTCCCATGCCAACGCAAAACATATGATGAGCCCACACGCTCAAGCTAATGAACGCGATTCCCATGGTGGCGGCGGCCATGAATTCGTAACCGAACAGGACTTTGCGCGAGAACACCGGGATAATTTCGGAGACCATTCCGAACACCGGCAGAATCAAAATGTAAACCTCGGGATGACCGAAGAACCAGAACAAGTGCTGCCATAAATATGCCGATCCGCCATTAGGCACATCGAAGAAATGCGCCCCGAGCTGACGGTCGAAAATGATCATGGTGAGGGCGGCCGTGAGCGGCGGAATGGCCAGTAAGATCTGAAACGATGTCCACAGCATCGTCCACACGAAGAAGGGCACCTTCCGCAGCGTCATCCCGGGTGCGCGCATTCCCAAAATGGTGGCGATGAAGTTAACGCCGCCAGCGATCGTGCCGATGCCGCTGACGATTAGCCCCAGCGCCCAGAAGTCCGTCGCAGCACCGCGCGAAAAAGTATTTGAAGTGAGCGGGGCGTAAGCGAACCACCCCACGGCCGGCGCGCCGCCCGTGATGTAGCTCATGTAAACCATCACGCCGCCGAACAGCGTGACCCAGAAGCCAAATGCGTTAAGCCGCGGGAATGCCATGTCGCGGGCGCCGATCATCAGCGGTACGAAATAATTGCCGATCCCGATCAGGATCGGCATGCCGACGAAAAACACCATCGTCGTGCCGTGCATTGTGAATAGCTGGTTGAATGTGTCCTGATCGAGCACCTTCGAGCGCGGATAAAACAGTTGCCACCGCATTAAAATTGCTTCGATGCCGCCGATCACCAGGAACACAATGCTCATCACCACGTACATGATGCCGATCTTCTTATGATCGACCGTGGTTGCCCACTCATGCGCCTGGGCGGTCCAGCCCATATTCATCGCAACGTCGGCCGGGCGGTCGGCGAGTTCGATGCCGCGAGGTTGTTCAACCAGTGATGACATGTTCGTGGCCGAGCGCGCGCGGAGTCTTAGCGAAGTGAAAGCAGATAACGGACGATTAATTGCTGATCGCGCTCCGTAAGTCCAAACGCGGGCATCAGGCAGCCGGGTTTTATTGGTTGGGGGTCGCGAACCCAATCCGCGAGCGTTTCGGGCGTGTTCTCAATGATGCCCGACGCGAGCGTCTGGCGACTCATCAAATGAGTTAGGTCCGGTGCATAGGTGCCGCGGGCAGGCGTGCCGCGCACGGCATGGCAATTCACGCACGACTGAGCCAGGAACTTTGCCCTCCCATCTGCGACTGCCGACTCTTCGAGGGCTGCCTTGGATTCATTGGCGAGCCACCGTTCAAACTCCTCGGGCGTGTCGACATTCACGCGCAGCAACATATTCGCGTGCTGCGCCCCGCAAAACTCTGCACATTGGCCGAGCTGCAGCCCTGGTTCCTTCGTTTCAAGCATCAAGGAGTTCACGCGACCGGGAATCAGGTCCACCTTGCCAGCAAGCCGCGGCACCCAATAGCTGTGACAGACGTCGGCCGATTTCAGCGTCAAATACACGGGCCGCATAGTGTCGTCGTCACTGACGGGCATGTGCAATTCGTTGGCCGTGACAAAACCCAAGATTCGCCCGTCGTAGGATTCGTACACATACTCCCACCACCATTGATGCCCGATCACGTTGACAAACAGTGTGTTGTCACCTGGCTTCGACTTTGGTTGCGTCTTCTCGACATCCCACAGCGTGCGCGTGGTCACGAGCACAAGAAAGAACACGATCAGTGTCGGCGCGGCAGTCCACGCAACTTCAATCGGCATGCTGCCGTAGACCTGCGGCGGCTCGCCCGTTTGCTCCACTCGCGGCTGGCGAAATCGCCAAACCGAATAGAGGAGCACGCCTTCGACAACGACAAAGATCAGCCCAGTGACGACGAAGGTGAGAATCGCCAGGTCGACGATCGAATGAGCGCCGGGCGAGGCCGGCGCGAAGATCGACATGTTTCCCGGCGATCCCCGGACTGCAGCGAGCAGAGCGCATTGGCCAATAACATCCACGTGATCAATCCCTCAGATCTCGCGCTCGCCCGTTGATTGGCAGTATATCGATTAAGTCGGGCTGTGCAATCGACCGCGCTGACGTCTAATTCGACGCGCAGCCGATTTCTACAATCCTTGTTCGCTACTAAATTGCATCGACCGTGCGCGTTTCGCGAGCAAGCTCGACTTTCTCGCTATCCAGGTTGATTTTGACGATATCGGGCGTAAAAAAAAATGCGAACGTCCAGTCGATCATGATCCGTAGCCGCCGGCTCCAGCCTGGCATCTGCATTAAGTAATATGTCCGCCGAATAAACCACGCTGGAACGCCGCGCACCCTCGCCTTAATTAACGTGGCGAACCCTTTGCTGTGGCCAAGCGAACCCATCATTCCTAGTGTGTCGTAAATAAACGGCTGTGGCGTTTTGCCATCGAGCGCGCCGACGATGTTTCCAGCCAGAACTTTCGCCTCTCGTATTGCATGCTGCGCGAGACCTGGATACGGCTTGCCGTCGGGCCCCGGAACGGACGCGCAATCCCCCATAGCCCATACCTCGGGATGGCTCTTGCACCGCATGGTGCCTTCAACCACGATATGGCCGCGCCGGTCCTTATCCACCGGTAACTCGGCGACAACCGGGCTAGGCACTACACCCGCCGCGAGAACAATCGTGTCCGTTTCAATAATCTCGCTTGGCAGGCGTACACTGCCAGGTTCGATCGCCTCAACTCTCGAGTTAGTCCGAATCTCCGCTCCCCGCCGCCGTCGGAGAACATCGGTCCCATACGCAGCCAGTTTCGGGTCGATTTCCGGCATGAGACGATCCGTCGCCTGCAGCAAAATGAACCGCACTTCGTCTCGATTAACGTGTTTGTAGAGCGGTGCAATCCCATCCGCAAATCCGGTCAGCTCACCAAAGAGTTCGACGCCGACCAATCCGCCGCCGATGATAATGAAAGTGAGCTGTCGCTGCTTCCGGACAGCGTCGCGCTCCACGTCGGCCCGCTCGAACCTTTCAATGATGTGACTGCGAAGCAGGAATGCGTCGGCAAGTGTCTTGAATGTGAAGGCGTTCTCGGAGCCGGGAATCATTGTTCGGTTCGTCATCGCTCCCAGCGCAATCACGAGTTGGTTGTACGGCACCTCGGCCGTTTCACCCCCATCGCTTAGCACAGCGACATGCCGCTCCAAGTCGATGCGCTCGACTGTCGCCTCGACAAAGCGCGTCGTCCGCAAGAACGCTCGGATCGGAAAAGAGCAATGGCGGATATCTAGTGCGCCGGAGCAAACCTCGAACAACATTGGCGTCATCACTAGAAAATTGTCGCGGCTCACGAGAACGATCTCGATGTCCCGCCGGCGCTTGCAGAGCCGTTCCAAATGACGGGCCGTCGCGACGCCGCCGAAACCCCCGCCAAGAATCACGATCCTGGTTTTCGACGACTGATCAGCGCCGGCGTTCCGTAGTTGTTCGCTGCTCAAGATGGACCTCGCTCGATCGGCGACAAATTAACCCATCGTGCGACTGCAGGAACCAGGGCTGTCGCCGTGAACACGGTGCAATTCACTAGCCGATTGCTCATTGGAGACGCTTTCGACTGATCCGATCAAGTGTTCCTTTGCGTTTTCGCTGCCGTTGTGAACTAATTGTGGGGGAGCACGTTTATTTTCTCTTGGCTTAGCGTCTGCAAGTGAACGTCAATTGCTTTAAATAGACGAAGAATCCGAGTGGTCCTACGTACCCAATCGGCACCGGCCGGCAAGCCTCGCAGCTCTAACGCCACGTGCCATGGCATTGGTGAATACCATAGCTGAGAGCGGGCGGAGATATTCCGCTGTACCAATAGCTGGATGGCGGACCGAGATACACCCGCATCGGAATCTTCGCGCGATACTTGGCCGGATTGCGCCGCCAAACGCGAGTGACGAAAGCGGGCCCTGTCGCTTCGAGAGGATCGTCGTAAGCCAGGATCTCACTATCAGGACAATCGAGGCAAGCTTTAAGACAATCTTCCCACAGCGGATGCTGGGCGCAACTTGCGAGAAAATATTGCCCGCAAAAACTTTGATAGGCAGGGTTGTCCGATTCAGCCGGAATCAACAACGTGCAATCCGCTATCAAATCGTCCACGGCTTTGAACATGCGAAAATCCAGGTCTGCATACACGCCGCCATGAACAAACAGGACCATGTAGCGAAACATATCGATCCGCATGATCGGCTTCGGCATGATCTGGAATGCGTGCCAGTATTGCGGGAAGTGCTTCTGAACGAATGACGCAATTTCATCATCCGTCCACAGCCGATGTTCCCACGGCGGCGACGGATGCAGCCGAGTCACCGCGTCGCGATTGCTACGCCAGAACTGCGGGACCTGGCTCGTTCGCCACGTTTGGTGAAAGATCAGCGGAATATGACGGGCGAGATTCGAACGCTCGTAGTCCGAAAAATGAACGAGCTGGTCCGGATCCGAAATATACTCGCCGCTCGTACTGGCTTGCTCGATCTCGCGCTGCCATTTGCGCTGCAAGAACAAGCGCAATAGCCACGGACACCGTTTCCCCAGGAAGCTGACGATTGACCGCATCGCAATACTCGCGGACCCATCCAACTACAAACAAGAAGATCAATTCTACTGGCAGCGTGCCACTGCTACCAATACGCTGCCTGGGCAGCGTCGCTCCCTAGGGGGGTTTTTGCGCACGACGATGAAAGGAGCGATTGACAAAGTTGGAAACTCGGCTTGGCCCAGATTTCGGTCGTCGTTTTGCAGTATACGATCCCCACGTCGCGTGGCAAGCAAAAACGCTGAAAGGCCTTGTTTTTAAGCGTGCAGCCAGCGACCCTTCTTTGCCAATCGTGTCGATCGGCGCCTTTTACCAGCACATGTTCCGGACCCGCAGCCTTTGCCGTTGTCTAAAAATGCACGGCGCACGTATTAGCGGTCGCTATGTCTTCTGATACGAGCTCACTATCATTGGCGGCGTAGTATTCGGGTGGTTGTTCCGGTAGCGCGGCAAGCGCAGATCTTATTCATGACGCAAGGAATCAAAAGCAATGAGCTGCAAATCACCAATAGGCGGCAAGGTCATATTCTAACGAACATCAACGTGTGGTCGCCCGATTCAAAATGGATCGTTTACGACACACGCTCCGACCCGGCCGGCGAAAAGTTCGACGCCTCCACGATCGAAATGGTGAACGTCGAATCGCGCGAAGGCAGGGATATCTATCGATCGCAGAACGGCGCCCACTGCGGCGTCGCGACCTTCAGCACGACAAAGAACTGCGTAGCGTTTATTCTTGGACCCGAACATCCAACCAGCGATTGGCAATACTCTCCGTGGCATCGGCAAGGCGTGCTGGTCGAAGTCGAGAAGCCAGGCGTTGCTGTTCCGCTCGATGCGCGCAATATCACACCGCCATTTACGCCAGGCGCGCTGCGCGGTGGCACGCACGTGCACGTATTTCATCCCTCTGGCGACTTGTTGAGCTTTACCTACGAAGATCATGTCTTGGCTAGCCGTCGCGCAGAGCCCAGCTCGGCCGATGTTCAATTAAGTCAACGCAACGTCGGGGTCAGCGTCCTCGCGCATCCCGTCCATGTTCCGCACGACCATCCGCGAAATCACGATGGTGCGGCGTTCTCAGTTTTGGCAACCCAAACCGTCAACCACCCTCGCCCTGGCTCCGATGAAATCTCGCGCGCGTGCGAGGAAGGCTGGGTTGGTTCCAGCGGCTATCTCCGACCAGACGGCTCTCGGCAGTGCCTAGCAATCGCATTTCACGGAACCGTGATCTCTGCCAAGGGCGACCCATTTGTTGAGGTCTTTCTCGTCGATCTGCCAGACGACCTCACACGCGCCGGCGATCGCACACTCGAAGGAACAGCCACCACATCTCCCGCTCCGCCGCGCGGCACCCAGCAACGCCGCCTCACCTATACAGAGAACCGCAAGTATCCCGGCCTGCAAGGCGTGAGGCACTGGCTTCGCAGCTCGCCAGACGGATCGCAAATCGCGTTCTTGATGCGGGACGACAACGGCGTCATCCAAATCTGGGTGATCTCGCCCAATGGCGGCGAGCCTCGACAAGTTACCGTCGGCGACTTTGACGTTGCCTCGGCGTTCAGCTGGAGTCCGAGCGGAGATCGGATCGCTTACGTTGCAGACAACAGCGTCTTTACAACAGATATTGCTTCGGGCGAAACCGTACGACGAACGGAACGCAGTGATAGTAGCTCAGCCCCACGTCCCGAAGCCTGCGTTTTCTCCCCGGATGGAAGTAGAATCGCCTACGTGCGCCGCGTGGCTTCCGGTGCCGGCGATTTCAATCAAATCTTCGTAGTAACGCTTCCTTAGCGCACGGCATTCACAAGCTTTGGCCAGCGACGCTGCTTACATTCATCGCGGCTTCAATTTCAATCGCTCGACCGCGCTTCGAGCCACTTCATGCTTCATGAACAGCCGCCAAATCAACCCGGTGCGCACGTTTTCAATCGCGAGCAGCATCGGCCCTTCATCGATACCCAAGTTCTCATCCTGCCCGAACGGTGGCGACACGCTGAAAGAATCAACGAACGCATACCCACCTTTCTCTGGATCGCGCCAAGCCAGCGGCTGCCCGTGAATGTCCGTCAATGATTTATACTCACGCAGCGCGGCCATGCTCTCCCTGGGTGTGAACATAATCGCCGAACCGGCCCCGTACGGCGGCAGTACACCATTGTGCCAGTTTTCGTTGTCGCTAACGCTCGGCCGCACATCAGCCACCACGTAGTGATCGCGAAACGCGCACGGCGCCACGCCCCAGCGATTTTCGCTGAGCGTGGGAAATTGTGAACTAACCTCGATACACCGCTGCCGCTGCGTCAGCGCCGCGCGACGCGAATTCTCGAACCAATCCACTGCAGTGCTCGATTCGCCGAACGCCGTCGGATCATCGGCCCCGAGATGCCGGTAGTCGATCCAGCAGTGCGAAAAAAAATAGGTGAACAGCGAGCCGTTCCAGGAAACCACATACGGCGGCATCTCGCCATGCCGTTTGACGATTCGCTTTGTGTGATAATACGTCGCCGGCTCCAGCGCATGCTTGTCGTTCGGCGATCCAACGGCCAAAAAATAAGTCAGCCGCTCTTCATCGCTGCACCATTCCCAATGGTTCTTGTGAAAATCGCCCGGCCCATCCACGCCACGATCGCTTTTCGCTTGCCACCCCATCGTTAGGTAGCCAGCCTTTTCGTCAAACATCCCACGCCAATCCGCATCGGCGATCAAAGTGTCGGCCAGCTTCGCCACCTCGCCGCCGAAATAAACGGCTGCAGTCATCACCCCCGCTTGCAACAGCGAATGGTCGACCGTGCTCGCCGTCAGCTCATAGTGATGCTTCGTTTTACTGAAATCCGGAAGTCCGCCGTTCTCGCCATTAACGAAGTGGAAGTAAATCCCCAGCTTCTTGTTGTCTTTCCGATCGACCAGCGCGTGAAGAATCGTTTTCGCTCGCTCCTCCCCTTCTAGCTTGCTGATCCAGCCACGTTCCACACCGATCGGCAACGACGACAACTGAAACCCAACCGCCGCCGTGCTGCAAATCGTGTCGCTCGTCTTGTCCTTGGCGAGCATCGTCGGCTTCCCGACTTCGTTCCAAAAATATTGAAAGCAGCCTTTCTCGATCGCGTCGAGCAGCTTCTCATCGTCGGCCGAAAACTCATACTTCGAGGCGGCCAACGTCTCGGCCGTCGCCTCAATGGCCGGTTCCGCGGCAATCAGAGTAGTCGGCGTCAAACAAATCGCAACGGCCGCCGCTCGCAGCCAGCCTGTTGATCGCTTCATCGCTTCGCCCGTTCTACGCGTTATGCGACTATGAAATCGCGTCCGTTCAAATTCAAATAAAAAGGGGACGTTCGCTTTTCAACGAACGTCCCCAAATTCATTCACTACAAATATTTGGCAACATCAACGCTTAGCTGCGACGACGGCCCAATCCGATCATGCCTACAAGGCCGACCAGCGTCAGGCCAATCGTGGCCGGTTCCGGCACGACGGTCTGCATGCTGAAGTCGTCGATGAACGCCGAGGGATCAGGATTCGGCTGCGAGAACATATTGAGCGCCGAGAAAACGCCACGCACGAACAACGTTCCCGCCGGCGCGGTTCCCTGCACCGCGTACAGCTGCGCGTTATAGCCAGGTAGGCCCGTGCCTGGGGTCAAAGACGGCCCGACGTTCGTAGTCACACTGCTGAGAACGCCGTTAGCGCGATTGTTATCGTTGTCGAACTCAATCGTCAGCAATGTCTGAGTTGGCGACCCAGGCAAAAGACCCGAATAATTGGAGCCCGCACCAATATAACCCGAGAACTGATACGTCAAGCCAGGCACACCGACGACGTCTTGATACATGTTCAAGTTGGCGTAGTCGCCCGTAATGTTGTTGCCTTGAAACGCTTTCACGAAGCCATGAAAGTCGTTAGGGCTGGTGTCGACACCAACCTGGGTAAAATTCTCGATCGTAATCAAATCGGTCGTTGGACCGCTGTTCGTTTTAAATTCATCAAGCGTCCAGACGTTCGGCGTTTGACCCGATGCGCCGGTCGGCTTGTTATCGAGATCGCCGTTGAGCAGCAAATTCACAGCACTGCTTCGCCCGGCTAGCGCGGTCAAAACGACTAGCGCCGTTAGAAAGGTGAAACAAACTCTCATCATCTTCATTAGAATCGCCTCCAAAAAAACCCGAATTGAAAATCACGGTGAAGTGCGGCAGTCATACATTGAGCTGCCAATCGCCGCTTCTTTCTTCCTGTCGCAATATCGTTTAGGCAACCGGCCCACGCTTACCGCGCAAGCCAGTGATCGCCAGCAAACCCATTGTAATCAACGTCAAGCTGGCCGGTTCAGGCACCGCGCTACCCGCCAGAGCCGACCCGAAGCCGGTCCCAGCCAAGTCGCCGTTAAAATCAAAATTTGAGAACAGATCCGTCGCGGAATCATTCGGACTATTCGCGGCACCCAGGTTCTGAGCCCGGAACATGATTTGCGTATCGCTCGGAAGTCCTTGCCAGGTATTGTCGAAAGGCAATGCTCCGCTCGTCATCACGGCCCCGCCGTTGATACTGATGCGGTATTCCATCGTTCCGGCCGTCACCACATTCGGATCGTTCTGAATGTCCGGCTTGGTGGTATCCGCGAGCACCGGCGGCGTGTAAATCATGCGAATTCGCACGGTATCGCCCACATGATACACGGCCCCGCCTCCCGAGCCTTGCCCAAACGCACTCCGCCAGGTGTCGTAGTCAGCCTGGTCGATCACATCCATGCTCGCGCCGTCATTGTTGCCGTTTGCGCGAAAGTCGGTCGTCGACCCGAGCGTATCTCGCCAAACCACATAGTCCGCCGCGTCGACAGTACCGTTATGGTTGTAGTCACCCAGCGGACCGCTGCCACCAAATGAATAAGCCGGCACCACACCGCCGAAGATCGTCCCAATCGAACCGGGGCCCGACGTGTAGAACCCATCGTTGGAAGTCACATCGAAAATCTCGTTGCCAATCGAAGTCGACTTGAAATAAACGCCGGCTTCCTTCCGGACCGACGCATTCGCCGTCGTCATCTTCAAATCGAACGCAATATCAAATGGCTGCCGCCGCGAAAAAATATGGCCCGTGTTGTTTTCACTTACCGTCGCGAGTCGCATCACGTGCTCATCGCGAACGAACGTTCCGCCGTCGCCCGTACCAGCGGCACCCGTGATGCCCGTCTCGGCAAGCGAATAGGAAGTCGGAAACGGTGTGATGTGTTGCGCGGCCGGAGAGACTACCGTAGTCGGCGTGGGATTGCCGGCTTGCGTCCACGTTTGCGTGATCGTCGTCGGATATAGGTCGCTGTAGTCCGTGTAAGGAAAAGTTATCAGCTCATCCGGCACGTACAAGCTTTGAGCTTGAGTCGATAGAGCGAATAACGCGCTGCAACAAAAGACGACAATCCGAGTTGTCCGAGTAGATGGCATCACTGCAGAACCTCAACCGAAAGAAGACCAACCAGTGCGCTTGGATATTCAACCGAAACGATCAGAGCATAAAGCTTCGCTGCAAGCGCTTTCATCCGCTGCTCCAGCTTAATCCCTCACTCTAACCTTTGTCAATAATTCCGGCTTGAAAACAGAAAAAATTACCTAAAACATCCGCATGTATAGGGAAAGACGGCTAATAATCGCCGCTCACGATTTCGCCGTCCGCCTTATTACCGAGCCGATTGAACAGCTCCCGGTCAATATCATAACTGAGGAAGTGCACGCCCCCGTCTGCCATGGCGGCGTTAATCCCGCCGGAATGGGCTGCACCAAATTGGAAGTGAATGGCCCCAAACTGCTGGGTCTCTTCTATTTTGTCCTCAGCACTTTCGCCATCTTGCGCGAGCGGAAAGATAGTGCATCGAAGCTGGTCGTAGTCCCAGCCATCCGCCCAGCCTAGGTTGTCCGATACGATGTCCCCGTTCTCGTAATGATCCGAAGGTACTCGCTTCTCGGCAACCATCATCGTCTTACTAGTTCCGTCCGTGATTTTCTGGATCGTGCACAACTTGGTATAGCCCATATGCGTTTTGGACGCATACATAAAATCGCAACGTTGAAATATTCCGCGATAGATCAATGGCGTGTTATTGATCATAATACTAATCGGTGGCATTCCTGGTCCGTTCAGAGCCGAACTTCCCCAAAAACATTCGGGATAGTGGCTCGTGGGATTGTTCAAATAGTCATCGAACGAAGGTGTCAGATTCGGGTCCGATCGGACCGGCCCAGCCGTTACACCAGCGTAGTCCGTTAAAGAAACTCCCCCGGGTCGCACTGCGGGAGCGCGACGCGACGGACAGTTGTAGATGGGAATCACTATCGCCTTCATTTGGGTCCAGTCGACGATGTTCTGCACCGCACCCTCTTCCAAGTAAGGCGTGATCTGGAACTGCCATCCTAGCCCTTGCTCGGTCGGTCCATTGACAGGGCCTTTGGGCGGGTTGTTAATGTTGTAATCTTTTAAGAAATGTGTGATATCGGGATTCGGCTCCGTCCCACCGAGCGGAAAGAACTTCATCGCATCATAAAAGTTATGAATCGATAACCCGATGTTCTTGAGATTGTTCTTACACTGCGTCCGCCGCGCCGCTTCGCGCGCCGCCTGGATCGCCGGTAACAACAGCGCGACCAAAATTCCAATGATCGCAATCACGACGAGAAGCTCGACCAGCGTGAACCCACGCTTGCCTCGCAGTTGCTTGTCCGCCATGGCCAAGACTCCGCTGTAAAAAAGATGAGGGGCGACAAAGAGACCGCCTCAAACCGCATTCTATGCCCGCGCTGCAAACGTTGCAAGCGCTTTCAGTCCTATTTGTTTAGGCTTTTTCTTGAATCCGTTGGCCGCCAAAACGGCCCGATTCCCGACGCCGTTTGCAAAAAACCAGCGTACCCACTGCGGAAATGATGAGTGCCAACACGCCAGGCTCCGGAACTCGCGCCCCAGCCCCCAACCCCGAGCTCCCCACATGCTCGCGCCACACCACGTAGTCCTGCATGTCCACTACGCCGTCGTTGTTCCCATCCGCGGCCAGCGAATTCACCGACCCGTAAGTCGAGCGCCAATAATCGTAATCCGCGCTGTTCACGACCCCATCGCCGTTGTAATCCCCCGCGATGAACACCGTATCGAGCGCGGCCTTCACTTCCGGTTGATTAGCAAACAACGCACTCTGCCGATCCGAACCGTCCAAGTAAGCCATGAGAGCCATCGTCGAAAGCGCGATGTTCCAGTTATCGTTCGTCGAGGGAACCGTTGAAGGGCTCGTCGCACCCGTCACCCAGATCGCCGAATCCGCAAGACCTTGAGGCCCATCCAAACCGTTGCCCAAACCATTGTCTAACAAATACCGCAGCGCATCTTCCGACCCAGGCGCACCGGCAAGCAGCGCTTCCGCCACGCTCCACGGCTGAAACAAATTCGGCTGCCCAAAATTGTTGAACAAGTTCCACGGCTGATAAGTGCCGGCCCCCGCTCCCGCATCCGGTTGCATGAAATCCGGCCGCCCGAGCTGCGTCAGCTTCGCGGAAACGTCCGTTTCTGAACGCACGAAGTTTTCCCAAGGATTACGCGCTAAACTGCGTGACGCGTAACTATCAGCCCCGCGCTGCGACGTATCCACAAACAAGTTGATGAGCGCCTGTGCAAATGACGCCCGAAAATCCGTGCCGAACGAGTACGTCAGATAATTCTGCGGCGTCGCGAGTGAAGCCAACGTGCGGCCTGTGTCCTTGTTCCACATCGTGGCGAGCGGCACATTGTTGGCCGTGTTCAGGGCCCCCGCCATCGCGATCACTTTGTTCTCATTCGTGTAACCGTTGTACGTGCAGGGACTTGTACCGCACGAATTAAACTGCCCTGTGGTCTGATAGTACGCCTGCTTGTAAGCGCCGGTGCCCGCAAACACCGAGAAATTGAATCGATTTTCGAGCGTGTCGATCGAGGTCTTCAGCGGGCTCGACGTCGTCGTGTCCTTATAATTGTGCAGCGCCAAGGCCATGAACGACGCGTCAATGCTCGACTCTTCATGCGAGCTGTCTGGCGCGCCCGTCACCAAGTCCAAAAAGCGTGTTGGCAAATACGTCGTTTGATTGCGATTCGTATTGAGCGTCGTCACCAACTGCCCCATGTACGAATCCGCGTCCGACTGCGTAACCCAGCCATGTTTCACCGCCGACGGCAAATCCCACACCACGCCCGTCGTGGTGTTCAACGCGCCAACCGAGGTATTGTCCGACGAGTTCGGAATCAGCCCCGACGTCTTGTTCCGTGCCGCCCACAACCCCAGGAATTGCCGCTTAGCCAAACGCTCAACCACATCGTGAATCGGGGCCGTCGAAGGATCGAGGCTCCCGCCCTTCTCTGTCAGATCAAAGTCATCGAGATACAGCGACCCGCTCGCCGGGCCAGAGTTTGCGTTGACCAAAAAGCTAACCGCAAACGTCCGCGAAAGATCCGGTGTGCCAGTCACGGTCCACCCGTTGCTCAGATCTAGCGGCGCGTCGATCTTTGTCCACGTTGCGCCCGCGGGGATCGTGTAGCTGCGACTCGCCCGGCTGCTGTTCGAATCCTGATAATCTTTGATCTCGAGCGAAAACGTAATCGGCGACGCCGTGTCGTTACGCACATACCCGCCGAGCGAAGAATACTGCGTCAAATCGCGGTCCTGTCGATACGCGGCATTTGAAGGCAGCGAACTCGAAAACATCTGGAAGAACCCAAACCCGCCGTCCGGCAGCGAGCCGAGGTTCGCCTGATAAGCGCCCTTGCCCGAATGCGTGATGGTCGATTCTTTCGTGAAGCTCGTGATATTGCCGGCCGACAGCGACCCGCCCCATAAATCCAGCGAATCGCTCCGCTCGCCGTTGAGCAGCGGCACATCGCTCAAGTCTCCAGCGATCGCCGCGCGGGCGCTGAACACAATCAGCGAAAGCGCGCACGCCATGAACCAATTGCAACTGTTCGATTTCGCCAGAAAACGTGCCATGCGCTCAACCACCTAACGCACCGCCGTTGGTGCGGATCACGTCCGTGTAAAACCGCGCCGACGCCTTCGGCACGCGCTGCTGAGTTTCAAAATCTACGCGTACGATTCCAAACCGTTTCGAAAAGCCCGATTGCCACTCGAAATTATCGAGCAGCGACCATACAAAATACCCGCGCAGATCAACGCCTGTTCCGATCGCCTCTCGGGCCGCCTTTAGATGACTATTCATATATTGTACACGCCGCGTGTCATCGAGGACCCCTTTCGGCGCAACAACATCGTCCAGCGCGACCCCGTTCTCCGTGATGTAGAGCGGCACATTGCCATAGCGACTTGCCACCCACTTCAAAATCTCCGTCAGCCCGGCCGGGTAAACTTCCCAGTCCATTGCCGTGTATTCGCTCTGCGGCTGCCGCACCGCCTTCGCCCGCGGCGGACCCCCGGATGGATCATCCGCGGCAACCAACCGCAGGTAGTAATTGATGCCCACGAAATCGATGGGCTGAGACACTTGAGCCAGCTCTTCGGCTGTCCAATCGCTCCAAGCCTCGCCGTATAAGTCAGCCATTTCACTCGGCTGCTTTCCCAACAGCGCAGGATCGAGAAACTGCCGATTGAAATAAGCATCCCAACGATTCGCAGCCTGCTTATCCTCATCGCTCTCGCTCGCCGCGTGAATCGGCACGAGATTCACCACCAGCCCGATCTTGTTTTTTCCGCGGGCGCGATACGCTTCGACTGCCGCCGCATGCGCCTTGAGCAAGTTCTTCGACACCGCGACCGCTTCGCGCCAGTCGCGCCGTCCCGGCGCGTGCCCACCCATCACATACCCTTCGTGCACAACCACCCACGGCTCATTCAACGTGCACCACAGCGGAACCCGATCATCTAGCGCGCGAATCATCACATCCGCATATTCGGCGAACCACTTCGCCGAGTCCGGGTTCGCCCACCCGCCGCGATCTTCAATTGCCTGCGGCAAATCCCAATGATAAAGCGTGGCCATCGGCCGAATGTCGTTCGCCGCCAGCTCATCGACGAGCCGCTTGTAAAAATCCAGCCCCGCCGCATTCACACGCCCCGTGCCATCCGGCAACACACGCGACCAGCTGATGCTAAATCGATAAGCGCGAATACCCAATTCACGCATCAGCGCGATGTCATCCCGATAACGCCGATAATGATCGCAAGCCACATCGCCGTGCTGGTTCTCAAATACCTTGGCCGCCGTGTGTGCAAAACGATGCCAGATGCTCGGCCCCGCCCCGTCCGCCAAGGGCGAGCCTTCAATTTGATAGGCGCTCGTCGCCGCGCCCCAAAGAAACCCATCAGGAAAAGTGTGGTCAGCCAATTGAGACGCCGCTGCAGAAAACCTTACTGGATCGGTCCCCCTCCCCTTCGATGGGGAGGGTTAGGGAGGAGTGAGCCCCGACTCTCGACTCAAAGCCGCACCACGACTTGGTGCACCTGACCATCACTCGCCATCGGCACGCTCGCCGAGCCATCTTTCACTTCCACGCGCCCGCCATCCAGCGTCGCGCTCGTGACCCCGCGCTCCTTGCCTTGCGGATTTTCAATCGTAATCTCATACCGCGTTTTGCCATCCGGCAACCGATATGTCAGCCGCGCCTTCGGCCACTCGCTCGAGATCGACGGGTGCATCACGATCGTGTCGCCATTCTCCGTCGAAAATCCAAGAATCGACTCCACGGCCACCCTGAACATCCACCCCGCAGACCCGGTGTACCAGGTCCATCCGCCACGTCCCACGTGCGGTGCCTCGCCGTACACGTCTGCCGCAACAACGTACGGCTCCGTTTGATAAACATCCGTCGCTGCTTTATCGCGAGTGTGCCAAACCGGCGTGATCATTCGCAGCAGTTCCACCGCTCGCGTGCCGCGACCAAGCTCTGCCATCGCTCGCACGAACCACAACACGCCGTGCGTATACTGCCCACCATTTTCGCGAATACCCGGCAGATAACCTTTGATGTATCCCGGATCGTTCGGCGTCTTGTTGAACGCCGGCGTCAGCAGACGGATCAAACCGGGATCTTCGCACACCAGCCGCTCTTCCGCAGCTTCCATCGCCATCCGCGCCCGCTCGTCCGAAGCCACGCCCGAGAGCACCGCCCACGCCTGCACCAGCGCATCGATCTGGCACTCATCGCTCTTGGCCGAACCCATTGGCTCGCCGTTATCATAATAATCGCGCCGATACCAGTTGCCGTCCCAGCCCGCCGTATCGAGCGCCTCGCGCAGCTTCTTGCGATACTCGCTGTATCGCTTCACGCGTGCTACGTCGCCGCGCGATTCGCAAATCGGCAACATCCGCTCGAGTGCGCAATCGATGAAAAACCCAAGCCAAACACTTTCGCCCTGTCCGTTGGCACCAACCCGGCTGAATCCATCATTCCAGTCACCGCACCCAATGAGCGGCAACCCGTTCCGACCAGTCGTCAGACCGCGATCAAGCGATCGGCAACAGTGCTCATACACGCTGGCCGTTTCGTTCGACAGTTCCGGCCTCAAATACGATTCTTGCTGGCCATCCTTGAGCAGTGGGGCCGTAACGAATGGCGTAACTTCATCGAGCAGTTTCGTATCACCCGTTCGCGCCACAAACTCCGCCGTAAGCAACGGCAACCACAACAGGTCATCCGAAAACCGCGTGCGAACACCGTACTCGGTATCGGGATGCCACCAGTGCAGCACATCCCCTTCCAAAAACTGTCGGCTCGCATGCCGCAGAATCTGAGCTCGCGTAATCTCCGGCCGCAAGTAAACCAGCGCCGAAGAATCCTGCAGCTGATCCCGAAACCCGAATGCGCCGCCCGGTTGATAGAACGCCGACCGCGCCCACATCCGGCAGCTCAAATTCTGATACGCAAGCCACCCGTTAATCAGGTAATCAAACTCGCGCTCCGGCGTCTCGATCTGGATCGCCGACAGAGTATCTCGCCAAAACTGCTGCGAGGCCGCTAATGAATCATTCACGCTCCGAATGCCGTCATATTTGGCAATCAGATTGCGAGCGCTACTAAGATCTGCCGACTCACCAAGCAAAAACGCGCACTCAAAAGTCTCACCAGCCGCCAGCTCGAACGAAACTTGCCAGGCCGCACACGGATCAAAGCCATGACCGACACGGCCATCAAGCTCATCCCCGGCAACCACAGCAGCCGGCCCCGCCAGCTCGCGATAGCGGCCCACAAATGCCGCCCGATCAGAAGTATGCGAAACTTCGCAGCGCCCAGCATCATCAAGCACCGGCGCCGAAAACGCCACGAACTCGCCATACAAATCGCGCTGCGGGTTCGTGGCAAAAATTGCGCGATTCACCGCGTTATGCGACGTCGTTACGTCGATGCTCGTTTCACTCGCCAGCCCACCCAGGGCCCAATGAGCGTACGAAAACAGCGACAATTGCCGCGGCCGACCGCTACGGTTCGCAACTTTCAACCGCACGACCTTTACCGGATCGTCGCGATCCATGAACATCGTCAGTTCTTGCGAAAGCCCGCGGCACTCGTGTTCGAACACGCTGTAGCCAAATCCATGCCGCGTGCGGTATTCGCCGCCCGAAGAGCTCGGGCCCGGCGTCGGCGACCAAAACTCGCCCGCTTCCTCATCACGAATCCAAAACGCCTCGGCATGCGGGTCGCATACCGGGTCGTTGTGCCACGCCGTCAGCCGATTGACCCGACTATTACCGGCCCAGGTATAAGTTGCACCTCGCTCGGTCACCAAAAATCCCGCACGTTCGTTCGCGATCACGTTCACCCACGGCATCGGCGGCAAATGCTGACCACCCTTGCCGTTGTCCCGGACCTCAATCACATACTCTGTTCCATTTGCGGTGAAGCCGCCGTAACCGTTGTTGAGTTCCAGCGTCCGTGAGTCCTTAGCAGCAGAGGATTTATTGACGACGCTCATCGACGCCGCCTTAAACCGCTGATTGCCAATTAGGTCTCCAAAATCAGAACGCACTGCTATCGCCGAATAACCATTCGACGCACTTGCTTCTCGAACTTCAGCGAGCGTCCGACGAACATCGGCCAAATTGGCGAGGGACTGCAACTGCTCGTCGATCGCTGCCCGATTTGGGCTCGCGCCCACTAAGAAAGCAATTTCCTGTGATTCCCCCGGTTCCAGCACGACGACGAACCGCAGGCTAGCGACTGGATCAAGCACTGCTCCACTGTCGCCGCCCAATTTGGCACCGGCTTCTAGCGCCTGCGGATTGCTCAGCGATCGCCCTCGACCGATGAACCGCATCCGATTCGTCTCGAACTCCAGGTCGCTTGGCAGATCGTCTCCAACTACCGAATGGGCGCCCCACAACTCGGTATCCGCATTGCTCCGCGGCCGCCGCCGCGCCAGCACCGCTCGCCGCTTCTCGCAATATTGCGTCTCCACAAATAGCTTTGAAAACGCAGGGTGATTCGAATCGCCGTCCTGCGAACCAAGCACCCATTCGAGGTAGCTGGTCACTTCAATCCGGCGCTTGGTGTCACCGTGGTTCGCTATCTGCAGTAACCGGATCCCCACATCGTGGCGCGGCGCCACAAAACACTGCAGCCGGCTTTCGATGCCACGGTCGAGCCGAGAAATCTCTGCAATGTTGTGCACCGCGCGAAATTCATACCGGCTCGGCACGACCCGTGTCGGCTGATACCCGGCAGACCACACAAAACCGTCGTCCAGATCGCGCAGATAAAAGTGCACCCCGTCCGACTCGGCGACTTCGTCGCCACTCCAACGGGTAATCGCAATATCCTTCAAGCGTGCATAACCGCTGCCGGCTTCGCTCATCCGCACCGAATAGCGACCATTCGAAAGCGTAACGATCTGCGGCGGCGCAAGCGCATCCGCGCCGCTCTCCGGCGTTTTTTTACGTTCGACATCAACAGGTGCGAGCTTCATGATCCCGTGCGAAAAAAACGGTCAGCCCCAGGTGACCGAAAGCGCTTTCACCCCAGTAGTTTCAGTGTAACTAGCACACCACGTTATGGCGAGTACTTCGCTCGAATACTCCATTTCTTGACTCCTTCGGCCCGGATTCCGCTTCTTCCGCGTGTTTGGACCTCCGCTAACGTCCAAGTCCGCGAATCAGAACCTTCGTTCGACCTATCAGGCCGCGCCACTTACGACCGTGCGAACGCGCGATCGATCCGGTCGTCCGTCCGCGGAACGAGATCATTCCCGAGCGAAGCCCGCCTCCGCGATTCGTCCATGTCCCCGTGGACGCACATCCGACCCGACGCTTATAAGAAAGCTGAAAGAATCGTCGTCACCACGTTGACCGGCGTGCTTCGATCTGCGCTCATCTCGGGCATCGGTGGACAGCCCCGACTCTTCTCAAGGACTCATTCATGTCGACTCCCGAGCGGCACGAGGCGATGACCGAAGGCAGCTTCGCCACGGAGTCAGTCTCCGCACGCCACGAGACCGCGGCCCAAGATCGCATCCCTTGGAGCCAGCTGATCGCCTACGGCATGGGTGGTATCATCCCCGTCGCCATCTTCAACATCGCCGGCCAACTCATGGGCCTGCTCGGAAACATCTCGCTCGGCCTCAGCGCCTTCTGGCTCGGCACGATCATGATCATCCCACGGCTGTGGGACGCTCTTGCCGACCCAGTTATCGGCCACTTATCCGACAACGCCCGTACACCCTGGGGCCGCCGTCGCCCGTTCATCCTTATCGGCGGCATCGCGACCGCCGTCAGCTTTGTCGCGATGTGGTGGGTTCCGCGTAGCGAAAGTTTCAAGAATCTGTTTCCTTCCACCAGCGCGTACAACTGGTTCCAACTGGCCTACATCCTCATCGGCCTGCTGATATTCTTTACCTCGACCACGATCTTCGAAATCCCTCACGGCGCGCTCGGCATGGAAATGTCTGGCGACTACCACGAGCGCACGCGCCTTTTCAGCGCGAAAAGTTTTCTCGGCAACCTCTTCGCCATGGGAACACCGTGGCTGATCTTTCTCGCAGGCCTCAGTTTCTTCCGCGGTCCCAGTGGCGACCTCACCGAGGGCATGCGCTACGTTTCCATATTCGTCGCCGTTGCGCTGATCCCCATGACCGTATGGTGGTTCGTCGCGCTCAAAGAACCCGGCTTCGCTGTCGCCAAGCAGCAGCACAAATCCACCTTCTGGAAAGACATGCGGGCGACCGTCAGCAATCGCACATTCATGAGCCTGGTGATCATCGTTTTCACGCTTGCGATGGGCTTCAATTTCGTCGCCCTGTTCAATTATTACATCACCATCTTCTATATTTTCGGCGGAAATGAAGTCACCGCGGGCCGGCTGCTAGGCATTAACGGTACCGCATGGGCCGTGACCGGCCTGGTCGCGGTCTTTCCCCTCAATTGGCTCAGCAAAAGCCTGGGAAAGAACCGCACGCTGCTGATCGCCATCCTCCTGATGTGCGCCGCCCAGCTCTCGAAGATCGCTTGCTACAACCCCGCCCACCCTTACCTGCTTCTGATTCCCACCATCCTTCTCTCCGCCGGGATGTTGATGTTCTTCACCCTCGGCTCCTCGATGGTGGGCGACATCTGCGACGAAGACGAACTCAAAACCGGCACCCGCTCCGAAGGCAGCTTCTACGCAGTCTTCTGGTGGTTCATCAAAATGGGATCGGCGTTCGCCAGCTTCGTCACCGGCGTGCTGCTCGTGTTCACCACCTTCGACGAATCTCAAAACGTGGCCGTCGATGCCATTAACGGAAACGTCGCCGCCATCAAAGCCGATTACGAAGCCGGCGGCGGGGAAAAGAAAATAGCCGAGCGGCTCGATAAATCCACCGCAATGGTCGACAAGCTGCGGCAACACTTAGAAGAGCGCCTGGCTTCGTATCCGTCTCAGGCCGAACACATCGCACTACTGATCGACCGCGTAAACGCGGTTCGTGCAGAAGTCGCGACCCTTCGCGCCAAGCACGTAGATAAAACGCCAGATATGACTGACGACGTGACGAACGAAGTCGAAGCGATTCTGGATAAAGTCGCGCTGCTGAAGCAACAGTCGCCCCATACGCTCTTTCGGCTTCGATTCATAGAAATCGGAACACCGCTTCTATTGAGCATCGTCTCGATCTATCTGACGCTCAGCTATCCCCTCACCGAAGCCCGCTGCTACGAAATCAAAGAACTGCTCAAACAGCGCCACGCAGAAAGCGGCGCCTAAGAATTCGGTGTGAAAACGAGCAGAGAACACCAAAGTCTATTATTCCTCTGTGTTCTCTGTGCCCTCGGTGGCTAATCCTTCTTCCCACCGCACCCACAAGAACTACGCACCACCAACTCCGCCTCAAGCGAAACCTTTTGTGGCGCCCGTTCCGGCTCAGCGATCCGCCGACACAATAGCTCGATCGCCGTGGCCCCCATTTTCGACATCGGCACATGTACCGTCGTCAACGGCGGCTGAATCATCTGCGCCACGCGCGTGTCGTCGAATCCGACGACCGCCAGCTCCTTCGGCACCTCGACGCTCTTCGCGTTCGCCCCGGCAATGATTCCCGCCGCCATCTCATCGTTCGCCGCAAATACAAAATGCTGCGGTCCCGCCCACGACTTCACCGTGTCGAGCGCCAGTCGATACGCCGACTCGTACGTAAAGTCCAAGTGGTACACGTCTTCCTTGTGAAACTTCAGCCCCGCGTTCTTGAGCGAATCTTTATAAACCTTGTAACGCGCCTGCGTATCAATATTCGTCTCTAAACCGCCGACGAAGAACACCCGCTTCGCGCCGCAATCTTTAAGCAAGTGATCCATCATCGCCTGCGCGCCCTGCTGCTGATCGATGATCACCGCATCATGCTCAACGCCTTCAATCTCATCATCCAATACGACGATCGGCACGTTAAGCTGCGCGAGCGTCGGCCCCACACCCGCCACCATCGTGTCCGAAACCATCATCGCCAGCCCATCCACCAGGGCATGCTGACCAATCGCCGAGAGCCAACTCTCCGCATCATCTCCCGGCATCGCCGAAGAAATCAGCAGGTTATGACCCATCTCGCGAGCTTGAACGTTCGCCCCGCGAATGATTTCCGAATAGAACTCGCCATGCAAGTCGGGCAGCACAAGCCCGACGATGCCGCTTTTCCGCAGCATCAGCCCGCGGGCAAACGCGTTCGGTCGATAGCTCAGCTCCCGAATCGCAGCCTCGACGCGCTTACAAGTCTCTTCGTTGACGAGCGCACGCCGATTAATCACACGCGAAACCGTGCTAATCGAAACGTTCGCCAACCGAGCGACGTCCTCAATAGACGCGGGCATAATGTGCCACCCCAAAACGACTTAGAGAGCCGCAAACTCAGCCTGAAACCGCTTCCCAAACGATACTCTTCCCAGCTTGCCACTGTCAATGTTGCCAACACCTCTAAGCATCAACGTGAACTATATTTCGAGGCGATTTTCGGAGCGAAAGTGCGAACCAAGCCATCCATAGGAGGGCGATAACATCGACCACGACTTTGCCGTAGAAGTCCACGGCCGACGAGCCTTGAAACCCAAAGAAAAAGACTCCGATCATCGTCAGCGTAGTGCCGTACAAGACAGCGATCGTATGCCAAACTCCCCACGTTTCGTGTGCGCAGAAACGTGGCAACAGCCCGACGATGATCGCAGCCAGCGCGACACCGATTCCCACCGCGGCGACTGGTGGAAACTCCGTCCAAATTCCAAACCCAAGCAGAATCAAAAAGTAAATCGCAACCGACGCAATTCCGCTGAACACAAACATCGCCGGCGGCCACGGTGGTCGCAAACCTTCACTTTTCTGCGCCAACGTTCGCGCCGCCGGCCCAATCGCCAACCAAATCAAAACCGCGATGACCGCAGCCGACACAATCATATAACTCGTCGGCGCAATGTATGGTTCAAGATGAAGCACCTTCTCGCGCACAATATGCGTCCACAAAAACCACGCCAAGAAACAAGCAGGCACAAATAACAGTGCAAGAATCGCCGCGCCCGCAGCATTCAGCCACGTCTCATCCCTTCGCTCGTAGAACACAAGCTCAACGAGCGCCACAGGAATGAACACCACGAAAATAACTTCGTACAACACGGCCCACGTTAGATAGACATAGTTCACACCAAACGCCCGCGCGTACTCCACGCCTTTGAGCTTAATGATGACCGGCGCCAACGAAGTTTGATGAATCAGCAACTCCTCCGACAACGACAACGCCACGGCCAGCAGCAACAAATTCGCCCAACCCAACTGCTGCCGCCGCACTAACGCCCGAACGACAAGTGCGCCGCCGCCCCAAATAATAAACTCGAGCGGAAACACGAAAATCGAGCTCATCCGAGTCGCGCCGGGCAGAACCTCGGCGATCATCGGGGCTGCAAACATCAGCGTCAGCCCCGGCAGCATCCTCCGAAATAGCGACTCTTTAACCGGCAGCTGATCAACCATCAAATCACTCGTAGCAGCGCGTAAAAAAGTCTAGTTCGCTGCGTCGGCTCGCGAATTGCCGGTTCGGCGAAAATAAATCCAAAACCCAATCGTCGTCGCGACGAAAATGACGTCGTACGCCGCCATCGCGAACACTTCCGCAAGCGTTTCATTCCCGGGTTCAACAACACCGCGCCACAGGCCCGGCGGCCCCTTCAACCCCAATAGCCACTGGCCGAAATTCCATGCTGCGTGCATGCCAATTGGCACCGCCAAACCGCGCGTTGCAATTGATGCCATGCCAAAGAGGAGCGATCCAACCGCAGCCCCAAACACCGCCTGTATCCAAGTCATCCCACCGATAAGATGCTCGAGCGCAAACACGGCCGCAACAATAATCTGCGAACTCCACACACCCAACGATCGCTCCACAGTCCGCAGCGGATACCCATGAAATGCTAATTCCTCGCGCATCGCGAGCGACAGATACGCGGCCAGCGCGATGGCGACCCCGGTGAAATCAGCGTCCGGCTCCCACTTCCACCGCACGTATCCACCCGCTGCAGACACCAGCGCCCACACTGTCACAATGACGGCCCCAATAGCGAGCCCAACTAGCAGCCGGATCGGCGTCCACCGAACCATCAACGCCCCCACATCCGCAAGCGATACGCTGTCCCACCGCACAAAGAGCGCCGTCAACCCAAAGGCCACGACACTCGTCGCCATTCCCAACCAAAACACGTCGCGATTTTCAATCGCCTTCGGAAACCGCCCGGAAATGATCGCTAGCGCCACCGCGCATGCGAACATGAACAGAATCACGCGTATTAGTACGCGCCAAGTTTTAGTCGCCGATGTTCCATCCGCGTCCGCCATTTCAAACCCTCGACCTACCCTGCCAGATTTCGACCCTGGCAGCAGCTTATTACCACAATTCGTTGAATCTCAGCGAATTGCTATGCGGCCGCAATAGCCACTCAAGTACAATGAACGTCGGACGGGAGATCCTCTCACACTGTCCGACCACGGCCTCTCTGGTCGATTCCCCTTCCGACGGCGCCCTAACTTCTATCGCGCCGCGCTCCTCTTCTCGAAGGGATCGTTCTATGTTCGGACGTAATGAGAATAACGACAAAGCGCTGCAGAAAACTGTCACCCAACGACTGCAACGTGCCAGCTCACAAGCCGGACTCTCTGCTTCCGTCCAAAACGGCAGCGTCACATTAACCGGTAAGCTTCATTTCGAAAACCAACGTACGCCCATCGTCAAAGCAATGCGCAGCGTGGCGGGTGTGCGCAGTGTAATCGACCAACTCGTTTCGCCCCCCAAAGTTCGGCCCATGCATCCACAGCAGAACGCCCACCGCCCGCCTGCACCCGCGGAAGCTGCCAGCCCGGATGCGGTGGAACAAGCGGCCGACAATGTCGCGCCAGAGCCACCCCTCCCGGCGGGCGAAATTGGCGTGCCGTCGGCTAACGGGTAATCTGCCGCGGCTTTCCGTTCACACTTCGGTCACTCGGCATTTTCCCTCTCCGTGACCTCCGTGCCTCCGTGGTTATTCCGAACCCATTCGCACCCGCCCATCCCCGCGTTACGATATAGGGACCCCATTCGGTTTGGCCAACTTTCTCACGAGGGTTCCCTATGGCGACGGTCGTTTCCAATCTGCTTCCCGAGGTCGATACCTTCCTCGAAAAATCGCTCCAGCGTCCGCTCGTCGGCGGCAAAGAAGCCGAAGCCTCCGACGGCAGCACGTTCGAAACGCATGACCCCGGCTCGGGCGACATCCTCGCCACCGTGCCGAACTTCACCGCGAAAGATGTCGACGCCGCCGTCGCTGCCGCCCAAAAAGCGTTCGACAAATCCGGCTGGGCTACGATGGCCCCCAACGAACGCGGCGTCCTCCTTCATCGCCTCGCCGACGCCGTCGAAAAACGCATCCCGATCATCGGCCAAATCGAAGCGCTCGACGCCGGCAAACTCGAGCCGCACGCCCAAGGCGACGTCGCCAACTTTGTCGCTACCATTCGCTACTTCGCCGAAATGGCCCAGCACATCGCCCGCCGCAACGCCCTCGCGGTAAAAGGCCACGAAGCCTGGACCATGCGGCACCCCTGGGGCCCCTGCGGTTTCATCTTCCCCTGGAACTTCCCGTTCCTTCTCATCGGCTGGGGCATTTCGCCCGCCCTTGCCGCCGGTAACTCGGTCGTCATCAAACCGGCCGAGGACACGCCTCTCTCCGCGATCTACTTGAGCCACCTCGCGAAAGAAGTCGGCATCCCCGATGGCGTCATCAACGTCGTCACCGGCACCGGCGAAAAAACCGGCGCTGCCGTCTCGCAGCACAAAGGCTTCAAACGCATGGGCTTCACCGGCTCGCCCGAAGTCGGCCGTATGGTCGGCGAAGCCTGCGGTAAGAACCTCATTCCCGTGAAACTGGAGCTCGGCGGCAAAGGCGCTGCCGTGGTCTTCGAAGACGTCGACGTCTGCGACACCGCCGCCAAACTCGTCGGCGCAATCACGTTCCACAGCGGCCAAGTCTGCTGCGACGCCACCCGCTGGCTCGTCCACAAGAACGTGTACAACGACTTCGTCAGCGAATGCTCGAAGCTCATCAAGCAGGTAAACGTCGGCTACCAAATGGACGGCACGACCCAAATGGGCCCGGTCGTCAACGAGAAGCAACGCAAACGCGTCCTCAGCTATCTCGAAAAGGGCGTCAAGGAAGGCGCCAAGATGATCGTCCAAGGCGGCCCCGCCGAAGTCTCCGGCAAGACCGGCCACTACGTCAAACCCGCCCTCATGGAAGGCACACTCGAAAACGTCGCCGCCAAAGAAGAGATCTTCGGCCCCGTAGCATACCTCGCCAAATTCGATAGCGAAGACCAGGCAATCGCGATGGTCAACTCGACCGACTACGGTCTAGCGAACAGCGTCTGGTCCACCGACCTCAACCGCTGCTCCCGCGTCGCCGAACAAATGCGAGCCGGCAACTCCTGGATAAACGCCCACAATTTGTTCCCCCACGGCGTGCCCTACGGCGGCATCGGCAAGAGCGGCCTCGGCGGCGGCGTCAACAGCCCCGAAACCCTGTTCGACTACTGGCGCAGCGTAAGCTGCGTCCGTCCGCTGTAAACCGCACGGCCAAATAAATCCCACCACGATGGCAACCGCATCGCTTGCGGTTTAGCTCAACCTCCGCGCGCTGCGCACCGGTGCAGCGCGCTCCGCCTATCCGCGCGTGCGCTCCAATCCTTCGATGAAAACGCTCACCCTAATTCTCGCATTCTTAGCCACCTCGCTCGTCGCGATTTATTCGCGTGCCGAAGAGACCGGCTACCCGCCCAAAGTTTCGCGGGAAGACCTAGAGCACCGCATCAAAGAAATGCCGCACGGCCACCCGCGCCTCCTCACCACGCGCGATCAACTCACCAACCTCTCGAAATCCGTCGACACCGACCCTCTCCGTCGCGCACTCGCCGACTCCATCCTTCTTGAAGCGGACAAACTTCTATCCACCTCACCAGTCGAGCGCAAACTCATCGGTCGACGCCTGCTCGATAAATCTCGCGCCTGCCTCGAGCGTGTCCTCCTCCTCTCAACCGCGTACTACCTCACGAACGACAAAAAATACGTCGACCGCTGCCGCGAAGAAATGCTCGCAGCCGCCCACTTCAGCGATTGGCACCCCGACCACTTCCTAGACACAGCCGAAATGACCTGTGCCCTCGCCATCGGTTACGACTGGCTCTACGACCAGCTCGACGAACCGACACGTAAAGAAATCCGCGAAGCCATCGTCCAAAAAGGTGTCCGCATTCCCTACGACACAAAGCACAACGCCTGGCAGCGCATGACTAACAACTGGGGCCAGGTCTGCCACGGCGGCCTAACGCTCGGCGCGCTTGCTGTTGCCGAAGACGAACCCGAACTTGCCGCGCATACGATCGACGACTCACTCAAAAATGTCGTCCTCGCAATGGCCGCCTACGCCCCCAACGGCGGTTACCCCGAAGGCCCCGGCTACTGGTCCTACGGCACCAGCTACAACGTACTCCTAATCGCCGCCCTCGAATCCGCGCTGGGCACCGACTTCGGCCTAACCAAAGCGCCCGGCTTCGATCACACCGGCGAGTTTCCCGCCCTCGCCTGCGGCCCCTCCGGCCTGTTCTTCAACTACGCCGACGGCGGCGAGCACCGCGGCCCCGAATCAATTCGTTTTTGGTTCGCCGACCGCTACCATCACCCCGACTGGCTCCGCAACGAACGCGACCTGTGGCAGCAAACCGCAGACAACATCAAAGCCGGTCGCCCCGCCGGCCTCCACTTCGCGCCTCTCGCCCTGCTCTGGATGCAGCCACCGGCAGACGACGTCAAACCCGAAATGCCACTCGCTTGGCAAAGCAAAGGCACCGTCCCAATCGTCCTGCTGCGCAGCTCGTGGGACGACGCCAACGCCACATTCGTCGGCCTCAAAGCCGGCTCCCCCGCCGGAAACCATGGCCACATGGACGCCGGCTCCTTCGTCCTGGATTCCGACGGCGTCCGCTGGGCTTCCGATCTCGGCATGGAAGATTACAACGCCATCGAACAGCGGCACATGAATCTCTGGAGCTCCGCACAAGACTCCGACCGCTGGACAATCTTCCGCCTCAGCAACTTCGGCCACAACACACTCGTCATCGATGACCAGCTCCAACACGCCGCCGGCAACACCGCGATCACACAATTCTCCGACGACCCAAAACACCTTTTCGCCATCGTCGATCTAACGCCCGTCTACAAAGACCAGGTGAAATCCGCGCGCCGCGGCATCATGGTCCTTCCTACTCGCGAGGTCCTCATTCGCGATGAGCTCCACGGCCTCAAACCGGGCAGCAAAGTCCGCTGGCAGATGATCACACACGGCACGCCCGACGAACTTGGCAAACCCCAAGTCACGCTCCATGAGCACGACAAGCAGTTGAAGCTGACACTAACAAAGCCAGAAACGTACACCTGGACACAAATCGACACCGAAAAGCGCCGCCACGAATGGGACACCCCGAATCCTGGCACCCGCATGATCGCCTGCGAGGCCATCGCTCCCGACTCAGGCGAGCTCACGTTGGGTGTCCTGGCAACGCCTGGTTCTTGCGAGAAGTCCGTCGCCAAAGACTTCATTCCGAAGTGGCTCAACGAACTGCCAACGACTCAGAAGGAATCGCAATAACGCGCGAGGGCCGCGTTCGTTACTGCATCCAAGTCAACAGCTGAATCACCCCCAGCACGATCCCCATGAACACGACGATCCACAGCGCAAACCGCGCCGCGTGATTGAGAATCGCCCCCATCTCTTCGTGCCGCGTCGCCGCGCACACCAGGCTTACGCTCGTTACCAGCGGAACCGCATACCACAGCCGCACGATACCGACCGCCGCCAACAGGCAACTCGACATGCTCGGCGCTTGTTGCAAAAGGTGGATCATTACGTTTTCCCGGTTTGTTCCCCGCTGTCTACCTCCGGTGCAATGACCAGCGGCCCTCCATACGCATCGAAAATCACGAGCACGTTGAGCAGCCCGGCGATCACCGTGAAGACCGTGCCGATATCAAAATACTCACCCAAATCGTAGTTCCATTTGGACAATTCGTCCGGACTGGTAACCACGTGATTCGGATCCGAAAGATCCGGCGACTGCATCAAGTTCGGTTGGTCCAACGGCGGAAAATCATACGGCGGCCGCATGAAGTTGCCGAACGGCTCCTTATGCTCCCGCATCCGCGCCCGTTGCACGATCGCCGGCAGCGCCGGCAATCCGACACCCACCTGACAAATATATTGCCACCGATCCAGAAACTGTCGCGAGAAAACATCCGCCGTCGACGCGTACACCACGCGCCCGCCGCCAATGTACATGCCGTAGATAAACGTGCCGACAATGCACACAAAGAACAAAATCCCTTTGCCCGTCCGACCCTGATAGATGTGCCCCGCTCCCGGGATCAACCAGGCCAAGAACGCCGCCACCCGCGGATCTTTCAAATCGATTTCCAACATCGATTCGTTGCTTTCACTGGGGGTGGTAATAATTTTTTCCATGGCGATCGCTCAAACCAAACGCATCATTCGACGGCAGTCGCGACGACGCTCTGCCGGGCCTATATTCTAGGACACACCGTCACCCGTTCCAGGCCAGTTTCGAGCGTCAGCGTCGTTCCAACTTCGCTCTACACGTAATTCGCCGGCCAAAAAACTTTCTTAGACAGGATGAACGGGATCAACAAGATAAAACAAAATGCTTCGCGCCGCGCGCAGAATTTCATCCTGTAAATCCAATTAATCCTGTCAAAAATCGCGGTCGAATTCAGATACCGCTCACTGCGAAGCTTCCGGCTCGCCAATCTTCCGCAGATACTCGGCCAATTGCGCCTGGAGATCGAGTAGCTGCTGCCACTGCGTCACATCAATCTGAAAATGCGACGCCCCCTCCGGCAGCACGGCCGATTGCACGAGCGTCCGGCTCTGCAAATGAAGAAATTCAAAAATCTCCGAAAGCTGCGCCGCCTGACCCGGGCTCAGACCGCTCGGCAATTCCGGCGCCGACGGAATGTGGAGCGTGCTGTGCAAGCTGTCCGACGCGCCCCATCGCAATTCGAAATCCAGCGACTCCGGCCCGTGATCACCCTCGTCTTTATCTGGCGTCAAATCATCCGTAACGCTCAGCCCGTTCTCGCGCAGCTCGTCCAATCGCCCGACGATCTGATCCTTCGTGCCGTACAACAAAATGCTGCGCCCCACGGCAATCACATCGCCAAATTGCAGAATGCGAAGTTGCACGTCTTCGCCATTCACGCGCGTGCCGTTCGTGCTCTCCAAATCCGTGAGCACGAGCTTACCTTGATCCTCTTGGATCTTGATGTGGAACCGGCTGATCCGCTCATCATTGAGTTGAACCGTGTTTCCCTCTTCGCGTCCGATCGTCACCGGAGTGTTCAGATGATCAAACACGCGGCCACGGTCAGCCCCGTCCAGAATTCGCAACGTTACGTCAGCCATCGATAGTGTCACACATGCAGGTAAGCGTCACGCGCTTGCGTACGTTGCGCCATCTTGCGCCAGAAAAGGCCAGCAGCGTCGAATAGAAGTTCCGTGGAGCTCTAAAAAGGTTATCGCGTAGAACCGTCCCTCGGCTCCCCAACTACTGCCTACAACTCCATTCTGCGCAATAAATGAACCCTTCGCAACCAGCCGAAAATAGTGCTCATCTCGCTCCTCAAGATGCTCTCCTTCAGCGCGGCGAGAGCCCCACCTTAGTGCCGAAAATGCCGATGCCCCGTGAAGATCATCGCCATCCCATGCTGGTTGCAGGCCGCGATCACTTCCTCATCGCGACGCGATCCGCCCGGCTGAATGACAGCCGTCACGCCCGCCTCCGCCGCCCGGTGAATCGAATCCGCAAACGGGAAAAACGCATCCGAAGCCAATACCGATCCCCGCGACCGATCCCCCGCTTTTTTGATCGCAATCTCGACCGAATCCACCCGGCTCATCTGCCCCGCCCCCACGCCGACTACCATCAAATCCTTCACCAGCACGATCGCGTTCGACTTCACATGCCGGCACACCGACCACGCTAACCGCAAGTCGATTTCCTGCTCTTTCGTCGCCTTGGCGTCAGTTACCGCCTGCCACAGCGCATCGTCATCGCGCTGATTATCCGCCGTCTGGTACAGCATCCCGCCGCTGACTTGCCGAAATTCCCGCTCACTACGCGCCGGAACCATCATCTGTTCCAGGCTCAAAAGCCGCACGTTCGCTTTCCACTTCGGCTTCGTCGTAAGAATCTGGAACGCCTCTGGCGAAAACTCCGGCGCCACAATCGCCTCGACGAACCGATTTTCATCCGCCAAAAACTCCGCCGCCACCGCATCCACAGGTTCGTTGAATCCCAACACCGACCCAAACGCACTCACCGGGTCGCCGTTCCAAGCCCGCTCGACTGCCTCGCCAATCGTCTCCGCCCCTGCCGCGCCGCACGGATTGTTATGCTTGACCACCACGACGCTTGGCATCGGTAGCGACCGCACCATCGCTAGCGCGCTGTCCAGGTCCAGCAGGTTGTTGTACGACAACTCCTTGCCGTGCAGCTGCTTTGCCCGCAACAGCGACCCCGCGGCAGCATCGCTCGCCGCGTACACCGCCGCCGTCTGATGCGGATTTTCCCCGTACCGCAAGGTCGCGCTTCGCCGCAGCGAAACTTGAACCGTCTCAGGAAACTCATCACCCGCAGGCGCCTGTAGCCCGCTCGGCTGTCCACCTCCGTGCAGCTCTGCGAAGTAATACGCAATCGCCGTGTCGTACGACGCCGTATGCGCGAATGCCGCGCCCGCCAGTTCGCGCCGCAGCTCGGGCGACGTCACTCCACCGCTACGAACCTGCTGCAGAATCGCCCCGTACTGATCCGGACTGCACGCGATCGTCACGAAGGCGTGATTCTTCGCCGCCGCTCGAATGAGCGTCGGCCCGCCGATGTCGATATTCTCAATCGCTTCGTCGACCGTCACCCCCGGCTTGGCGACCGTCTCCCGAAACGGATACAGGTTCACCACCACCAGCTCAAACGGCACGATCCCCTGGCCCGCAATCGCGGCCATGTCGGCTGGGTTATTCCGCCGGCACAAAATCCCGCCGTGGATTTTTGGATGGAGGGTTTTGATTCGCCCGTCCATCATTTCCGGAAAACCGGTATAAGCGGCCACCTCCCGAACCGGTACTCCCGCCTCTTCCAAATGCTTCCGCGAACCCCCGCTCGCGTAGATCTCAACTCCTGCTGCCACAAGGCCTTGGGAAAATTCCAACAGGCCCGTTTTATCACTGACGCTCACCAGCGCCCGCTCGATTTTGGGCGAGGTTATAGCCACTTCGAATTCCTTAAAAATATTTTTTAGATTCTGCGAACCACCGAAACTCGACCCGCGTATATCGGGTTAGAAGCAAGAGTGGCGATGGTGACTCCCGCCCAAATTTGTCACCGTCGTCGCAGTGCTGCTTTGGCCGGTAGCACCCAGCCGCGGCCAAAATAGCACCTCTCGCCGTCCCTTTCAACGTGCGCCTCGGGCCACCGTCCCCCCCTCAACCCGGGGCCGAGTCACAAAGGGACGGCGTTTTTTTTGCGCTGATGGTTTTTTTGACCCATCAAACTTTCTCGCGCACCGGTCCCTGCTTCGTTGCGCGAACGCGTCCCAATCTCGCTTGCGGTTTAGCTAAACCATCCCACGTAACCCGCACCAATTTTCTTCGCTCCGCTATCGCAAACCCATCACGCACCCACTGCGTAGTAACTCCAGAACGAGAACACCTCGCAGAAAAAATCGCCGATCGCAAAACCAAGTTTCGCCCTCGGCCCCGGAAGTCTGCAAGCTCGCTCCCAATCGTGAGCCGGTCATTACGACGGACCGGCATCTAAACGGCACGAAGCCAACAACGCTCGACCTCGCTGGTCATGGTCACGCAACGTGCACGGAAGCCTGCGATGTCACGAATCGGGTTCAGGAGTAGTTGGCCATCTCGCGGATTGCTTGACATTGCTACACCCGCGCAACATGATCGGTTTGTACCGTTTATTCCGTTAACTTGGTGCTCGAACACCTGACGGACAACAGGCATAACCCTTCAGACAACGCCGCACGTTAGAACCAAAGACTTTGGCTCTAACGTTACCTACCGAGCAATTGGCGTGCTCGAGTGCGGTTAACGCAACGTGTAGCGGGACTGCCGTCAAAGCGACTCGCGTCCGGAAGAAAAGCCCCCAAGCTTTTTTTGACCACGCCTTAATCGTGTTCTATATTCCTTTGGCCACCTCTCTCAGACCCACCGAACGCGCGCTCGTTCGGCGTGCTGCACGGCAGCAGCTCGACGGCGCAAAACAGGAATCTACGATGCGACCCCAGGTCCCCGCCTTATCGCGTCTGCTGGCAAAGTTTACCACCCTCTGTTTGTGTACCGGGCTCGCCTCGGTCGCTTTCAGTCAGAATCAGCAACAGCCAGCGCTCCCCGTGGCGCTCCCTGCTGCCGGCGCTGCCGAAACCGCGATCGCGAACACGCTCGAAACCGGTCACACGCTCGAGCAAAACGGTAAATGGGCCGACGCCCTCACCAAATACGAAGAAGCCCTCCACGAAACGCCGGAAGAACCACGCCTCCAAGCCCGTTTCGACGTCGCCCGCCTCCACTACAGCCTCGACCAGCGTTACGAAGATCGCAGCTTCCGCGATTCGCTCCGCACGCTTACCCCCACCCAAGCGCTCGACCAATACACCGACCTCTTGAGCAAAATCGAGGCTCACTACTACACCGACCCGCCATGGCAAACCATGACCCAACGCGGTGCCTCTGCCATGGACATCGCCCTGGCCAATGAAAACTTCCTCCGCAACCAAGGCGTTCGCGTCCGCGGCCAACAAATCGAACAACTCCGCAATGAAGTCGTTGCCCTTCCCGGCAAGTACGCGATTAAATCCGGCAAGGACGCCTCGGCCGTCGCTTCCCAAATCGCTCACCTGATTCGCACCCGAGTCGGTATCAGCGAAACCGCCACGCTGCTCGAATTCACCTCCGCCGCCGCCGGTGGCTTGGATCACTACTCCGCGTTCCTCACCGCCGATCAGCTCCGCGACATCTACTCGCAAATCGAAGGCAACTTTGTCGGCCTCGGTGTCGAGCTCAAAGCCGACCAAGGCGCACTGTTGATCGTCCACGTCATCCCACACAGCCCCGCCGAACAATCTGGCATCCACGAAGGCGATCGCATCACCGCCGTCGACGGCCAACAAACCAAGTCGCTCTCCACCGACGAAGCCGCTTCGCTCCTCACCGGCGAAGAAGGCAGCACCTGTCGCGTGACCGTAGCCTCGCTTGGCCAGGCACCGCACGACATCTCGGTCCGCCGCGCCAGCGTCGATGTCCCCAGCCTCGAAGGCGTGAAAATCATCGACCCCGTGAAAGGCGTCGCCTACATCCGTATCCCCGCTTTCCAAAAGACCACGCCGACTGATCTCGAAAACGCTCTCTGGGACCTCCAGAAACAAGGCATGCAGTCTTTGGTTCTCGACCTCCGCGGTAACCCCGGCGGCTTGCTCACCGCGAGCGTCGAGGTCGCCGACAAGTTCATCGCCGATGGCCCGATCGTCTCGACCCGCGGCCGCAGTGAACCGGAAAACTTTAGCTACCGCGCTCACCGCCCCGGCACCTGGCGTGTTCCGCTCGTCGTGCTGATCGACGGCGACAGCGCGAGTGCCAGCGAAATCTTCGCCGGTGCGATCAAAGATTCCGGCCGCGGTAAAATCGTCGGCACCCGCTCGTACGGCAAAGGCTCCGTCCAAGGCATCTTCCCGCTCGGTAAGAACGGTGCTGGTGCTCGCCTCACGACCGCGAAGTTCTTCTCGCCGAATAATCACCCAATTGCGAACGTTGGCGTGTCGCCCGATATCGACGTCCGCAACCTGGCGAACGTCGCCAGCGACGGCTCCGCCACCGCAAACCACTACCTGGTAAACTTCCGCCCCTCGGAAGGTGCCACGGCTTCAACAACGAACGGCGTCACCGCCCCAGCCGCAACGCCCGCGAGCACGCCCGACAAAGATCGCGTCCTCGACATCGCCGTCGGCGTCGCCCGCGAAATGCCCCCGGTACAACTCTAACGACTAAGTCGTAGCTGGATTCGCAAGAATCCGGCCCCAACCGCATCCTGATTCCCTCCGGAACCCTCGACGAAAGTCGGGGGTTCTTTTTTGCGCCGCATCCAAAATCAGGAGGAAGCATCAGCGTCGTCGACCCCAGCCCATTCGAGCGCCCTCCGCCTGTCGGAAAACGAACGACCCTGAATGACTTTGCCATCGCGAAACGTGTATACATCCGCAAGGGGTCCTTCGCGCCATTCCGACTCGTGCTTCAGCCGCGCTCGCACATCAACGAACACAATGACCTTTTCGCCAGCGGCGACGAACTGCACAGGCTCGCAACTGCCTTCGGCCCACATCGCTCGCGCTTCACTGAAATGTCTCTCCACTACCTCGCGCCCGCGGTAGGTCCCGCTCATTGGAGACTCGACCGGATCAATCCACTCGATCTGCGGATCGAACGATTCGATCATGACCTGAATATCGTTCCGATTAAGCGCGGCATATAGTTCTCTCAACGTCTCAGTCTTGGCGGCAAAGGACGGCGACTCTTTACTCATATCCTTCTCCCACGAAACACTTGCACTGCCGACCCCTCTGCCACGATGCTGCTAACTGGCTCGCCCGTAAGATACTGAGCGAATGGTTCAATATAAGTTAATGCAACATCGCAGTCCCAATTCACATCAGTCGCCGTCGCCACTCGCCAAGTCGGATGAGCAACGCGATATTCGATCGTCCCACCACGTCGGTCGCTGGCGTATCCCCAATAGTGCTCCACGATGAACTCTTCGTATGATCCCGACGCTGGAACCTTAAGCGGCGAGCCGACTCGCGCTCCGAGCGCATTCCAAACGTGATTCCTGCGCCGCCCGACCTCGTCGACTTCTCGGCTACGCCATCCATATTCAACCCGATCGCCAACTTGCAGCTCTTCGCCGCGCATCTCAATTGCGTTCCGCATCCGTCGCGTCACGTAGTTCTCGTTGTAAAGTCCGTTCGCCACAATCGCGACCGCCCGTCGCGGCACAATCTCGCGCACAAACACCACCCCACGCCGCACCTCGCCACCAACCGTCCGTTTCACGTAATACCGCAAATTGACTTCATCAAACCGCGTATGCCCCGGCACCGGCACCCCAAAGATCCGCACCTTCTGAAACCGAAACCCCACCACGCTGATATACGCCTCGCCATCGTGCACATCCGGCTCCGTCCCCGCCGGCGCCAACCGCTCAATCTCCTCCACCGGCACGCGAAAATTCAGCAGTACCAGTTCCGTCCACCGTGCCGTTAGTAAAGGCCGTTCCGCCACGCTACATCCACCATTGGTTGACGGCCCACCGGCCGTATTCGATACTCGAAAGGTATTTTGAACCCGTTTTTCGCCGAAGGATAGCCGCCATGGCCCACGATGAAGATGACGATTTGTACGATGAAGAATTCGACTTCGTGGACGATGACGATGACGATGAAGATCTAGAGGAAGACGAAGGCGAAGAAGCGTCGGCCGAAGGCTCCGATATCGCCGACGAACCCGACGATGAGCGCAAGCCCGAGCCCCGTCAGCGGAATGGTGAACGTCCCCAACGACCCGAGCGTACCTCCGATCGCGCTGAACGGGCCGAACGTTCCACTGAGCGCCCCGAACGTTCCTCCGATCGTGCCGAACGCACGGAGCAGCCCGAGCACAAAGGCGAAAGTACGGGCGAAGAGGAAGAGCCCGTCGACGAATATGGCCGGCCAGAAACGCCGCCCGCCAACTACGTCGTCCACGTTTACGATCAGAAAAAATTCAGCCGCACGATCGA
>JABDGM010000005.1 GCA_013286045.1 Planctomycetota bacterium
GGGAACTTACCAACACCAGGAAATCGCCCGGCTACGGGCGCCGGAAATCGGCCTAGTGTGGGCAATGTTGCGAACCGGCCGAACGCCGGGGCTCGGCCCGGCGGAGGCAACGTCGCTAATCGACCGAACGCGGGTCAGCCAGGTGTCGGCAATCGACCAAGCGCCGGCGCAGGATCAATTGCCGGATCGCGAACGGCCACGGGTGCGCGACCATCGACACGCGATGTGCAGAACTTTCTTGATTTGCCGAATGCCGGAAGTGGAGATGTCGGCGGAAGCCGACCGTCTAGCGGAATGGGCAACGCGGCTAAAATTGCTGGTGGCGCTCTGGCCGGAGGTGCGGCGGCCGAGTTTTTAAGCAATCGTCCGAACAACGAGCTGCCGGGCGCAGGTGGGTCGCCTGGAAATCGAGTCGACGCGGGATTGCCCGGCCAGCCAGGAAATCGAGTGGACGCAGGGCTACCGGGACAACCTGGAAATCGCGTCGATGCGGGCCTGCCTGGGCAACCAGGAAATCGCGTTGACGCAGGGCTCCCGGGTCAGCCTGGAAATCGAGTGGATGCCGGTCTACCAGGCCAACCTGGGAATCGGGTCGATGCGGGTCTGCCCGGGCAACCCGGAAACCGCGTCGATGTTGGTCGGCCAGGGCAGCCGGACCTCGGTCGACCGGGACGACTTGGTGACCACATACAAAATCTTCCAAGCCAAATTATTGATAGAGCCCAGTGGCAGAATTGGCGGCAGGAAAATCTTGGAGACATTCACGACTACTGGCACAACCACGGCGGAGATTTTGGCAATTGGTACGGCGACAGTTGGTGGGACGATCATCACGTCCATTATCCGTACTATCCAGGATTTGGCTTTTGGGCAGGCGCCGCGTGGTCAGGGCTCTCGGGTTGGGGCGACTACGGTTGGACTGAACCCATCTATTACAACTACGGAGAAAATGTTTATTACGACGACGGCTCGGTGTACTACGGCGATCAGCCAGTCTGCACCGAGCAGCAGTACATCGACCAGGCCGAGGCGATCGCACTAAGTGCGCCAGAAACGCCGCCTGCGGCGCAAGACTGGATGCCGCTTGGAGTGTTTGCGATCACTCAAGACGGCGAACCAACCGGTGCAGATCCCACGATGTTCTTGCAACTCGCTCTGAGCAAGCAGGGAGTGATCAGCGGCACGCTCCAGAACACCGCGACGAACACAGTGAAAGCCGTTGAGGGGATGGTCGACAAACAGTCTCAGCGCGCCGCGTGGACCGTGGAAGGCGAGTCGCGCCCACTCATGGAAACGGGCATCGCGAATCTAACGCAAGATACAAATGCCGTTCTGGTTCACTTTCCTGACAACACTACTCAGCGCGTTCTGCTTGTCAGGTTGGAACCGCCGGGAGCGACCAAAAAGCAGTAGCAATTCGAGTTGCACCGTTCGATGCCATGCGGTGCGACATATTGACCACAAGCAAGTCAATGAAATAGATTTATGGCATCTCTAAGGGCGTGTGGTTGGTCCAAATCAAATGGGACTTCACTACACCGTCGAATAGGCCGGATGCGCTTTCGAGAGATGTCTTACACCAATACTCTTGAGTCCGACCTTGGAGAGATTCATGCTGGCACGGAAGTTATTGACAGAAGCGATAGGCACCTTTTTCCTAGTACTAACGGTTGGATGTACAGTTATTCTGTCTTCTGATGCGACTAAGGGAATCATCCCACCATTGGCAATCGGGTCGGCGCTGATGGTAATGGTCTACGCCGGCGGACATATTTCGGGCGGACACTATAACCCAGCCGTGACATTGGCGGCGACCGTCCGTGGCCGTCAGCCGGCGAGCGAATTGATTCCTTATTGGATTGTTCAGATTGCCGGCGGGCTACTCGCTGCAGCTGTCGCTTTATTTCTTACTACCGGCGCTCCCGTCGCAACTCCCGCGCCGCCTGATGTCGCCAAAGCGTTCGTCGCTGAGTTTCTTTTCACGTTTGCGTTGGCTTTTGTCGTATTGAATTCGGCCACGGCGAAGGCGACAACCGGAAACTCGTTCTACGGGCTGGCAATCGGCTTCACAGTTCTGACTGGCGCCTTCGCCGTCGGTTCGATTTCCGGCGGTGCCTTCAATCCAGCCGTCGCCATCGGCGCTTGTGCGATGAATCTGATCCACAGGCCATCGGTGTGGATTCACATCGTAGCCGACTTAGCCGGAGGCTTGGTGGCGGGACTCGCTTTCTTATACCTTCATCCGGATGACAAATAGAGCCGCAATCGACGAAGTTGCTGCAACACGTTTCGATAGTAATATCAAGTACCGCCGCTCGTCTCGTCTTGCATCTGTCCAGCGTAGCTAGGCGCGCTACCACGCATTGGCGCGCTACGGCGCTGCTATTAATTCGCGCGGTTCAGCGGCGGCGGTGGAAGTTGAAACCTTTGCTGCCCGCTTTGTTGCAACTCGCCAAGCCGCCAGAGTCCTTTGAGGGTTGCTTGAAAAGCGGGCTGACCTGCGAGCGTGGCATACTGTGGTTGCTGAGATATGCCCTCATATCGTTTGATCGCGTCCTCGATCTCTTCGATGCTGGGAGAGTGGTTCGGCATGTACAGTTCCGCTGGCAAGGCGAGGTATTGCTTCCACTGGTCATCAAGACTGGCAGCGAGTTGCCGAGAGGAGGCGTCGAGTTGTCGCCTTGTGGCTTCGAGTTCGTTCGGCGCCTGTGGAGCCGGAACCTGAGCGGGAGCGGGAATTGCTACAGAGATCTGCTCAGGCGGCGCAACCATTGTCGGACGCGCGCTCGACAAAGCAGTTAACTGTTGAACAAGTTGAGTCGCGGAAGCTGGGATCGTGCCCGGTGGTTGGTAATACATTGCATCAGTCGCGGGATCTAGCGAGATCGATGAACCATCGATCGACGCGCCGACAAACGCACCGCGTGCCCGCGAGTACGAATAGATCTCAGCTTTTAGTGACGCGTCTGTCGCGGCGGACGCCTCGCGCCCGACCGGCCCAGCAGCGGCTGACGCATCCACGCCAACTTTAAGCTTGCCTCGCATCACGTTGGCAACACTTTGCGAAGTGCGGAAAACGAGAATTAGATCGGTCGACTGCACACCAATCTGATATCCGAGGCTGCCACCCGTGATCTCCATCATTCGTGGCGCCTGCCATGCACCATCCGGACCGCGGACCAAAAGCACGCCACGGCCATGCTGCATGCCTATGACGAATGCGCCTCGAATCATGTTCGGCACAATCGCGATACCTTGAGCATCGATCAACATTTTCTGCGGCAGCCCGCTCGGCATGGCGACCGATTGAATTAGTACATTCGTCGCATCGACGACGATCTGATTGGGGGCCGACGGCGGAGCTAACCACTGCCCTTCCGCCCGCGCGGAGACCAACAATAACAGTATCGGCAATAGACGTAGAAGTGACATATCAGACCTTCCTCGGTGGAGTTTAATGTTCGGTTACGTGCCTAAATCCAAATTCGCATGCGAGACGCGACGCTTGAGTCGCGACGTCAGTCGCGCAAAACTCCTTTGACCCAAAGTTGCTGATCTTGCGGCTGCGGTGTCCAGTCTAGCAGCATCGCCATGACGCCATAGAGTGGCAGATGCGGGACCCTTTTCGTAATTCTTCTTGAGCGCCGCCGAGTAGTCTTGCCGCTCGTCGCCAAAGAGCTCGCGGAATTTCTCGTGCCAATGCGTGCCCGCGACGAGACGGTCCCAGTAATAGTGGCCGATTTCATGGCGGAAGTGCCCGAGGAGGGTGCGGTATGGCTCCCGCAATTCTTGCCGAGTCTTCTCGCGCTTTGAGTCATCCGCCTCTTCTACGTTGAGCGTGATCAATCCATTCGCATGGCCCGTAAGTATCCGCGGCCCTTTTTCAGGCGAACGCACAATGTAAAACATGACTCCGTGCTCGGGATCGTCGCTGACCTTGGAAACGACCGGAAGCCCCAAGTCCAAAAGTTGTGCCACTAGTCGCCGCTTGGCATTTTCAATCAATCGCCACCAGCGACAGTTATCGGCATCATCCAGGTTCGGAATGGTTCGATTCAAACGGCACGAGCGGCAGAGAGACTCCTCATCCACCATGACCAGCCAGTTACAGCCAGCTGGTGAGTCGAAGTTCTCACATCGCCGCCACATAGGCGCATTTTCTTCCTGGCCATGCAATTTCCAAGTGCCGGTGTCGGGCCCAGGTTGCAGCGCGAACGCCTGCCCTTCTTCAGGCTCGTAACCTAACGCAGATTTACATCCCAGGCAGAGATTGTTACGGAAGAAAATTGCCCGTCCGCATTGGCAGCGATACTTATACCCGCGCCCGGAAGGCTCCTCTGACCGCCACGCTTCTGCCAGGCGTTTGCTGATGGACTCAAAAATGTTGATCATAGAATGATCGTGAGTTGGTTGGCGAAATGGCACGCATGGCAGGGCTTGAATGCAAAATTGACCTTTGGCTGTGGTTGCCTTATGAAGCGCAAGCCAGCTTACGGGAGCGCGACGGGCAGGTGCAATGCCTGCGTGAGCGAGTGGCTACACTCGAGGACGATTTCGCGCGCCTTCCGTCAACGATTCCAATGGGCCTCGCGCCCGATCGATTAATTCTGACCAACCACCACTCATCCGCTCGACGGTTCCGAACCGAGAATCATTATCGCAGTGCGCTTTGGCGTCCAAACAACCAGTTTCGCGCGTGGTGGACTACCGGTTTTCGCCGGTCATCGTCGGGACCATCTTCAACGTAATCTTCGAGGACGTCACCTTCGCCGTGGCCTATAATTGCTCGCACCGCATCGCGGTCGCGAACCATTAGCGCAACAGTCGAACCCTTGCGGTAGATGCCACTCAGGGCCCACACGACTTGCCCTGGTATCCTGGGTATAACATTGGGTATAAACTCCCAACCACCGCTTGTAACGGAAATTCATAACACACTGCAATTACAGTGTTTGGCCGAGTGGCGGAATGGCAGACGCTACGGACTTAAAATCCGTTGGGGGGTAACCCCCGTGCGGGTTCGACTCCCGCCTCGGCCATATTTTTGTTTGTCGTCGGATGACCAAGAATGCTCACCCTTGGTTTTGCCGCTGTTTTCGCATGGAGTACGGAAGCCTGACATCGTCGATGTGCTGAGGTCCTTTGCTGACTGTGTCGGATTCTGTGCCGCGCGACTTTCATCGGGGGAACTATCAGCAGATGCCGGGGGGTTTGCGTTGGGACCCGTCAACGCCTGTTGGAAGTCGGCGTCGGTGATTTGCCAATAGTGCTTTTGCGCAACAATCGTACTGTGCCCTAACCACGCGGCAGCCACGTGTCCGGGATGCTCCGCGGCAAGCTCTGTTGCTCGACTCGCGCGAAGGTTTTGGAACAGTTTGGGCCAAGGTTTGACGCCCGATCTAGCAATAATTCGTAACAACTGCGATCGAAGATTCGCGTTACGGTCGCGGTAACGCGTGATGACTGGCTGACTAAGAGGGGCGTCGATACCCAGCCTCACTTCGTCTCGTACTTTTTCGAGAAACGGCCGCAGTTCAGGAAAGAGTGGGATCACGCGCGACTCTTTGCCTGCATGATGCGCTGTTTTCGGCGACCTTATTACGATTCTGCCGCGTTCCCAATCAATGTCCGACCAAATTAGTTCAAGATGTTCGGACGGGCAGCGAAGTCCACCGTAACGGCTCAGAGCGAACAGCAGACGCCACTGAGAATCCGGGCAGGCAGCAATGACTTTGTCCGCATCATCACGCGTTACGAAATAATCGCGAGCTTTGTTCGGCAATACACTAACGCCACGAAGCTCCGCAAAGGGGTTCCGATCAATGAGTCGATGCTTCACCGCCGCCTGAAACAATTGCCTCGCTCGACCACAGCGCCGGCGGATCGTATTTTCCTGCAACCTCTTGGGCGGCAGTTTACTAGTGTTACGATCACGATACGACGCTTTACTTGCCCGCGCTTTGGGCGACTTCCGTCTACCCGGGCGTGCTGGACGCAATCTCAGCCATTGTCGCCAGTCTTCCGCATGCGCTTCTGTAACGCTTCCCACCGACCGCTCCGCTCCGAAGTATTCGACTAAGTCGTTGCGGCACTGTGTAAGACATATTAGCGTGGATCGCTTTTTGTCCAACTGTTTGGCAATATAACCGTCTAGGAACACGGCCAAGCTAACATCAATTGTCCTGTTTCGCTGGGTCACAAGGCCACACTTTGCCAGCTTAGCGTGTAGTCCGTCGCCGATCACTGCCACCCATCGACTCGTATCGTCATCCACGCTGTGACCGCGAATCAATGCTCAGGCAAGCATTTCGACTCGATGCTTGATCGTGACCGCCTGTTGCTTGGTAGCTTTTCCCAAATAAATTGTTTTACGCTTACCAGCCGGATCAAAAAATAGAATCCGTTTTCGGCCGTTAGTATCATTGCCGATTGTTGCCATGCTTTGTCACCTTCATTTTGCCGCCGCGACGATCGCTCGCGGACACGCGGGAGAACAAGTTGATTCTTCGCGTTTAGGTTTATTGTTGCGAATTGTTGCTGATGATTGCCTTGCAACCGTTACTTATCCAATCTTCGATTGCGTGCCGTGGCCAACGAACGCTTGATCCGAGTCGTGCCGCTCTGGGGAGCCGGCCGCGTTCCTCCAAACGGTAGACGTGTCGCGAAGAGCATTGTAACAACTCAGCAACTTGGTCAACCGTTAGAAACGTCATCTCGGTGAGGAATTGATGCTCGGGTTCGGGGATATCAAAAGGAAGTTTCATTTGTCGTGAGCCAGAAGAAAGGTTGATTGAATTTGAAGTTAACGTTCAACGTGTTATTTCCGTAAATGTCGGGAAAGGATCGTATTGGATTTGCTGCGTCATTTGCGTCACTGACGCTGCCGTAGACTCAGGAGAGGATGTTAATGTAATCGTGCGCTCTTCCGCACTCCGGTTAAAGTCGATTCCTATGCCACGCTTACGAAGATTGGGCGCTAAACGACGTACGATTCCGCTAATTGACCGCGCCGTTTTTGGCCACGCCTTTGTCCGAGTCTCGCTAAACGATGCGAGAATTTCGAGTTCTTGCAACAATTGAGTTGCGGTCCCTGTCCAATTGCGACGTTTCTCCATGAATCGGATTAAGACGTTACCGACTGGCGACGCGTCGATCGCCGTATCGTCGCCGATTTCAAGATTGAGCTTGTAGGCACGGATGAACTCTCCGCTCTCTAATCCAAGTGCCGGCTCAGCCGCTGCCGCCCAGGTTGCAAAGTCTGCCATCCGTGGCAAGTTCAACTTAATGCTTTCCCGCCGTTTCAACGCGATCGACACAGCAGTGAGCAACGCGCCAACAACACGCGGGTGAATACGTTGGAATTCAGATTCTAACTCGTCCTCCGTCCGTCGTTCTGTATCCTCAATGCGGGGTAAGTTGATAAGAAGGCAGCGGTTAAGCAGATCACTGCGCGCTGCAATTTCTTCAATTCCATTTATTAGCAGCGGTCGCTGCACTTCAAAAACTGTTTCGTCATCATTCTCAAACAAGGTTCGCGTTGCGAAACCGCCACCGGTTGAAAGGCGACACATCGCATCTGAGAGCCAGGGCGGAATGTACGACAGATTATCGTATGCCACCACCCAGCTATTCGTTGCTGCGATCATAAAATCGCGTGGATCGCGTGGCTCACTCCGTAGCGGAGCTTTGTTTGGGTCGATAAGTTTCCGTAGAATGCGGCACAGTGTACTTTTTGCTGATCCCTGCTCACCGTGAACAGCAAGTATTGGGTACGGCCCACGCGACCGCAACGCCGCAACTAACCATGCAGCAACAAGCGCCCAATCGTCGTCGCTGACGTTCACGATTCGCTTCAATTCATCAAGGCTCCCGCCTTCGGCAGGTGTCGGCAAAGGGAGCATCGTCTTCGCTCGCCGAAACATAACAGGAGACTCATCCACTATCCGCCAGCCGTTTGAATCTATCTCGACTACCTGCCATGCTGAGTTGCAGAGATCGAGATACAGTCGGCCCTGGTGCTCAGCATTGCGAACGTAGACTTCGCGTTCATCGCCGCTGAATTGAGCTTGGCCTTCAATCACGCCGAGCGCGTCCTGTAACGCTTGCGATGAGGGGGTTCTTCCGTATTCCAGATAGTAGCGCCGGAGCAGCCAAGTGCGGAATGCTCTGCTGCGGATGGCTGATATCTCATAGTGAGCATCTACGGTATATCGGCCAAAAGTGTCGCCGGCGGCGTTGTGGAACAACTCCTCTCCGTCAACCAACTCAACAAGCGACGTTGCCTGATTGGGCGATTCCTGTTTGGAACGTGACACGGAATCGGCGGCTGTTGGCTGGACAACAACACAATTGTCTCGCTGAGTGCCACCCACAACCGGCACCGGGGCCGAATCATCCGAGGGGCCGCCGGCTGACAATAAATTGGACATGTTCTCTCCTTGCGCACACGGGCGCGGACGTGTGATTACAGCGCATTGGAATCCTGATCCGCCGAAAAACGCATCGGCATTGGAATAGTAAGAATCGGAACTGCACTGAATCGCGTTCATACAGGTAGTATGCCTGTCGAATACGATGTTCCGAGTGGGAATATGCCGCGCACCGATGAGAACGATCTATTGCCGGTCTACGCTCAACTTTTGCTAGTCAACGGATTGCATTGCGGCTTCGATCTCGCGCAAGACCTGAGTGGCGGTTTCCAAGTCTCTCGGTGATTTTGAGATTAAAACGTTGACGATCTTCTGCATATCTTTAAGAGAGTACGGCTTTGCTTTCTGACCACGCTGCGGACGTCTAACGTTCGCTTCATCGGCACGCCGTCCGAGAGTTGAAGTACTTATATTCAATCGCTTTGCAAACGCGAGGGGGACCATGCCCCGTTTTGGGATTCGACTTGCGACGACAGCCATCCGAGCTTGGCTAGTGCATTGAGTCGATGACAATTCGTCGATGCAATTCTGATTACCGGTTGTGATCTCAGTTTGCCCTAAAATTGCATTCTGGCGACACACACGGCCTTCGTTATCTTCACTGCTCTCTTCGTAGAGCCTATCTTCCAAAAACTGAGCGAAAACTGCGGAATTATTAGCGCCCTGCTCTAGCGCATAACAATTTGCGCGTTCCACTTTGCCGCTTGCACATAGCTCTTGCAACTCCCATTCGTTCCAGAAAAACAGGTCTGGGCGATAGCGAGTCATAAGGCTGCAGGGTCCAACTAATTCAGAGAAATTTAGTTGCCCTATGGTATCCGAATCTTGCCCTTCCAACTCCGCCAAATCCTCCATGAGTGAGCTGAAGCGTCCCTGCGATTTTGCATTTTTAAATAGCCTGTTCGCCGCCCGGTCGACCTTCATACGTTCCACCGTCGCGGCCGCGTGATCTCGCGTGTCCAGCTTCAAGTACCGATCACCAATCTCCTCAAATCGCCCCGAAAGTGACTGCCACTCTTGGAGACTCAAATCTCGCAAGCCACTTCCATCAGTCACCGACGTCGAGTTTTGAGCCATCGCTGTCATTTTGCACAGGTCTCTGATCGCTGCGTTGCGTGGAATCCACGTGTTGATAAAAGGTAGCGTGCGGATGCAATTGCGGACGGCTGCGCCGACGGAAGGGAATTCAAGGGTTCGTCGTAGAGCGCCGGCAAATCCGGTATAAGCCGCTTACGTATGACGGTGTGACACACGTGACTACCGCTCGGTTGCAAAATACCTTCGTGCAGGCTCGAAGCGGAGGCTTGTCGTCCTATGCCTTCAACTTTTCCGCGATGGCCGTGAACTGCTCCAGCGCGGCTTGCAAGTCGTCTGCGATTTCTTGCGCGAGGACATCTGGTGCCGGAAGGTCGTCGCCGTCTTCGAGGCTCTTGTCGCGAAGCCAGAAGATATCGAGATTCACCTTATCTCGCTTGATAAGGTCGTCGTAATCAAACGACCGCCAGCGGCCCTCTGGCTTATCGTCTGTCCATTTGGGTTTTCGAAGGTGTCGCTTGCCAGGCCGATAACACTCGACAAATTCGTCCAAGTCAACACGCCGCAGCGGGTTTGTTTTTTGCGTAAAGTGAATGTTCGTCCGCAGGTCATAGACCCACAGCGTTTTGGTCCACGGTTTTTCCTGGGCTGGCTTGGAGTCTAGAAACAGCACGTTAGCCTTCACCCCCTGCGCGTAGAAGATGCCTGTAGGTAGCCGGAGCAACGTGTGAACGTCGCATTGCTTCAACAAATTGCGTCGTACGGTCTCCCCCGCTCCGCCCTCGAATAAGACATTGTCGGGCACGACGATTGCGCAGCGTCCGTTCAGTTTGAGGAGCGTCTTTACATGCTGAACGAAGTTGAGTTGCTTGTTTTTTGTTGTGGTCCAGAAATCCTGGCGTTCGTAGGCATGATCTTCCTTTTCGAGATCGCCGTCCTCATTGACGATGGCAATGCTACTTTTCTTGCCAAAAGGTGGATTCGTCAGTACCACGCTGAATCGCTCATCGGGATCATTAGCAAGGCTGTCCACGCCGGATTTAATCGGGCACGGGTCCGCATCAACGCCATGCAAGTACAGATTCATAATGCACAGACGTGCTGTATTCGGAACGATGTCACTGCCTTTGACGAACCTCTTCCGTAGGTGTGTCTTTTGGTCCTTGTCGAGCGTCTTACCCTGGTGCTTTGCAACGTAGTCGTAGGCGGCCAGTAGGAAGCCGCCGGTGCCGCAGGCGGGATCGCAAACGGTGTCGTCGGCCGTCGGCTGCACACAATCGACGATCGCCTTGATTAGCTCGCGAGGTGTAAAGTATTGGCCCGCCCCCTTTGGGCTTTCGTTGGCACTCTTCGCGAGGAGCCCTTCGTAAATATCGCCCTTCACGTCGGTATCCATGGAAGTCCACTTTTCCACATCAATTAGATCGACGATCAGACGCCGCAGCGTAGCCGGATTTTGAATTTCTGGTCGGGCCTTCTTGAAAATTTCTCCGAGCATACCTGGCTGCTTACCGAGTTCTTCGAGTACATGCCGATAGTGCGCTTCGAGCTCGTCGCCCTCGCGTTTGAGAAGACTTTGCCAACCATATTTCGTAGGAACGATTGATTTTTTGTTGTACGGCGGCCGTGTCTGCTCGTCCGCCATTTTCAGGAACAACAGGAACGTTATCTGCTCCGTGTAGGCCATATAGGAAAGGCCGTCATCGCGCAACACGTGCGCAAAATTCCAGGCTTTATTAACGATTTGTTGCGTCTCGTTACCCACTCAAATCCCTTGTGCAAATGCTTTTCAAAGCTGCGGCCAATAGTGAAATGTTACTTAGACCTTCGCTCCTAAGATTCCGATTGCGGACGTTGTTCCGTTATTGCAACGGAATTTCGTAATCGCTGCTCTATCGAGACTTCTTTCATCTTTGCGCCAAGTAGATACCAGCTCTGAGACTCTTCCGTGCGACCAAGGTGTTTTCGCGCTAGAAATGACGCAAGACCGATGCCGCGAAGTCCCAAGCTTAGATTTGAAGAAGCTGCACCGCTAATCGAAGCGGCTGTGCTGGCCAATGTCGATGTGATGCCTATCGTCTCGAACATCCCACGTGCACGTTTTAATAGTTTTCGCGATTTCATCGCTCGGTCTATAGCACTCTGAAAAACTAAATTCGGATCACTCGACATAGCAGCGGTGTGCAGAGCCGAATTCATGTCCCCAGCGTACCGACGAACTTCCTCATTATTTTTGACATCTGCGAATTCCACCAGCGACTTGCATTCCAGGTCGAGTCCGACCATTGCGAATTTCCTATTGTTCATTGCAACTTGAAGAGGTTCAGTCATCATTGCTGTCGTCGATGACACTTCGTCTTTGACAAAGCGAAATATGAGTTCGACCGCATCATGAACTCCGTCGCCGGCGACAATTGCTGCTTGTTGCTCAGTTGCCACTTTGATTTGCATAATTATCTGCGAAATCGTGTGCGCCGCCTTGTACCCTTCATGTGGCAGCCCCACCTCTGCAAGTGCTTCTCTTATCAAATGCCGCTGTGCCAGCTCTTCCGCAATACGATTTGCTTCCGTCCAAGAATCCCAGTCGGCGGACATCGCGATGCCCAGTTCCTCATTGCGAAGAAAACCAAACGAGTCGGGAGTCTGATTAAAGTCGGGAAGGTGAGTATCCGCTGGCGTTAGTAGCACCTCATCAAAGAGTATTGCCAGATTCGTAGTGGGAATGGCGAGGGAATCCGGGTCTATCCCATATAGACCCTCCATATAGTCGTAGCCTTTAAAGTCAATTGAACCGTGGGGATTCTCGCGAGCCAGAAGACCATACATTCCGCCGGAATAGGGAAATCCAAGAACTGCTTTGCTCATTTGATCGCCTCTCCTAGCCAAGTAGCTCCGACGCTTCTTCTGCTGTCAGTAGACCGCTATCGCTAAAGAGCCGCTGCAATCCGTCGGGGCCAAGGCTTACGCCAATAGGGTCTCGCAATTTTGCTTCGACTATCGACACGAGCGCCGCCGCTTCCATAAGGCATACTTCACTCACGTCCGTTTCCATTTTCATCATACGGATCGTATCTTCGGCGTCGCCTTTGAATTGGCTCGAAATGATTACGTAATATATGTTTCGCAGCATGCGTCGCCGCTTTAATTCGCGGCTTTGAGCAGAAACATACTCGCGAATCGCTCTATCGTCGGTGCCCATGCTATATCCCTCAGCGCGAGACTTTGCGTCCCAAATGACCGCGTATGAATCGTCGAAGTCAAATGCCAGACCATCAGGAGCGCGCCCAGTACCTTGGCCCAATAACTTTGTTTCATAACCCAAAACTGTAAAAGCGGCATGCGCGCTCTTTTCGAGCGCGCGAGACACAGTAGACCCCGATGTCATTGCCACCCGTTCAATCTCCGCGCCACCGACCGCTAGACTCGGGATTATGGCGACGATAGGCGGCACGTAGCTATCCGGAAGTCTATCGATCGCGCTCAACTGGATCGTGGGCTGTCGCGCATCTGGCAAAGATTCACTTTCCGTATGAGTTTCAGTCGCAGCGCCAGGACGCGAAATTGGCTTTGCCTTACCGTAGGGATTGCCACCCTTGACCCAGAAAACGTGCTCGACATCGTACAGCGAAAATGGCCTTTTTATTTCTCGCGCAAACAATTCAGCCAACTCCACGTTAAGCCGTTTGTATTCGATATAGTTATCAGCAAAATCGCCTTGCGGTGTCCACAGGTTCGCGTCCTCCATCGTTTGGACGCTATTCGTGTAGTAGACAGGCCAAGCAGAGCGGTTCTGCAACTGCCAAAAATAAGACAGGAAAAATGGAACGCTACTCACTTTTGGTCGGGCATGATTGCTTCCGCCCGCTTCAACAACTTGATCGCCAATCCTCTTTACGTAACTCGCAAACGTCCTAATACGGCTCTGTGCCATATCATCATTGGCGGGCTCGACGATCGCTGCCTTTAGCTCTGCATCGCATTCGTCTACGCTCTCTGCGCCGTTCACGATCATGTTGAAGAACATCTGGCCTTTAATGCCCTTGAAACCCCAGTATTGCTGCCGCTTATTAATCCCATCGACCTTGGTTTTGAAATCTTCAAGAGTTAATCCGCCGGATAGGTATGCCTTCACCAGCGGGCGGAGCGTGCTGTCGATCAATTCGGCGCGTTCCCGATCAAGGTCCTCCATTCTCTGGCGCGGTGTCAGACCTTCTGCATCGACAGGCGCGTTCAGATACTCTTCCAACAGCTCAATCGCGCGGCGTTGCTGTTCGGGGCTAAGGAGAGTCATGTGCTAGTCCCGTTATATCTCATCGTGGTAAAAGTTAATTTTCATTCAATCCCAATGGTGCGCGCGTGTGAAGTCGCTCCTTCCAAGTGTTTTCGAGCTGCACGACTTCGGCGGCGGACATATCGGGGGATACTCGTTGCAGAATTGAGAAGCGGAAATTGTTGGGATCGCACGGCTTTAGGAGTTTGTTGCCGCCGTGGCCGCTCGCGGCGTAACCGAGCCAACGACCAAGGATATTTTCACTACCTGACGCTGAACCGACGTACCCCTTTCGCAGCACTGTGTCGAAAATGTAGTAGACACCTCGCCATTGACGTATGGCTGCCTTCCATACGGTGGGCATAGTTCCTAGCTCCGCCCAGGCTAAGTTGAGCATGTCCCATTCGGCCATGCCCGCAACCAATTGATTTTCATCGTGAATGCAAGATATGAGGAAATTGTTTTTGTGTGCGCGCCGCCACCAGGAGCGCTCCGGTGGTGGCCAATTCACAACCAAGCGCCCCTTCCACTCGCTGTAGAAATCCAGCAACACGAGATTAAACCAGAGCACCTTTGGCCGACCCTGGTTTGCGACGAAGCCTCGCATGCCATATTTCCGCATCTCGATGTTTCCTGGCATCTGCCAGAATTGCTTTTCGTTGATCGATTTTGAGCCTTTGATTTCGTAGAGACCGACGAACAATGCTTTGCCAGGCTCCCGTCCGATAAAGGTTGCCACATGGCTCGCACCCAGCATTGCACGTTCGAGTTTTTCTGTTTGAACCTGCTGATAGAGGTTGAAAACGTCCGGCTTCTCAGCTGCCAACCACGGCAGCACTTTATTCAACTGCGGTTCAGTCGGCCGGTGACGGAGCACGATCACTTGCGTCGGATCAATCACTTCTTTGGCTAGCAGATCATTTAAATTCACGCTTCCACCCTTGGCCTAGCTCGACGCCGCGATTTGAGCTTCTTCCCCTGGGCGACAACCAACGTTCGTTGGCCTTGGCCCGTTGGTACGTAAGCGTTTGCTCGCATCCAATCTAGACGTTTGCGGATTATTGTTGGCGTGAATCTCAGCTTGTCGGGATGCCAGCCATGCACTTCTGCGATAATTGCCTCGTCGTCGGGGGAGCGGCCATCAATAAGCAGATCATTCCAGGCAGCGTAAGCCGTGGCAAAAAGTTCGGCGTCGTCGGTGTTCATGCTCGCGATGTGGTCGAGCAGCCGGTCCATTTCCGCCTGCTTCGCGCCTAGGTATCCGGGCGCGTACTTGCACATTTCGCCAATCTTCTGGCCGGGATGATAGGTAACGCCGTACTTGAGGCGGTCCCGGGTGGTAAACCAATCTCGTTTTCTAGCCACGCCCTCCATTTTATAAATCTCCTTGTCGAACGGGCCGGCGGCGTAGCGCTCGAATTGGAACTCCATATCAACGCCTAGATGACATTGAATTAAATGAAGCGCCTTTTCGAGTTGCGTTCTGCCAAAAGAAGGATGAGTTGCGAGCCGCCGCACAGTATAGGAAATCATAGAAGCGCGCCGCGAGAAAATCTCTCTCGGAGTGTTTCTTCGCTTGACGGTAAGAGCGGAATCGCGGGCCACCTTGGGCTCGCGTTGCGAGTTAATTCGGGCTAGCAGTGCGGACGCTGGCTCGTCGCCGGGGTCTTGGGCGACAAGTCTGCCCTCAAAGGCTCGTTTGAGGATGGTCTGGTGAAGGCGAGTAGCGCGGCGAAGTTCTTTCTCTATCTGAGCGCTTAGTGCGTCGGTTATAGAAGTTCGCGATTCGATTTCGTCCGCAATTATCGCCTGCTCGCGGAGCGGCGGTACCGGAACTAGGGCCGATTCGATCTTCGATTGAGAAATGTTCCGCATCGAGTCGCTTGTTCCCGTAGCCATTGCCGAAAACTGAGCACGCACGACGGAGCTACTGAGCACACGTTGCAGCCAGACGCGATTTACGATGGGCGAAACGTCCAAACGAAGGCTTTTATCACTCAATAGCAAGCGGGGACGACATTCGCCTACTAACACGGTAGCGCCCACAAGCAAACTTGTGTTTGACCGCGAGAGCAACAAATCATTCGGCTTAATTTCATTGTGGACGTCGAAATCAGCGTCTGGTGGAATTGCCTTCTGCTCTTCTTCAAGGAAAGTTCCCCAAGTCATCGCGCTGACTTTGATAACACCCCATTCATTAGGCTCCGCCGGCCGTGTTAAGCACTTGAACGACTTACCACCTTCAATTCCGTTTATTAGCTGACCAAGTGTTGCGAAGCACCAGCCCCGAGGCAATTCGCATAGGTCAGTACCGTGGGGGGGCGATGGCTCGATATACTTCGATTTCCAGTTCTTCGGCAGTTTCTTTCCTGCAGCAGCGAAGTTAGCGAGTTGGTCGGCTTCCCATTTTTGGCGACGTTCGGCAAGGATGCGTTCGAGGAGTTTGGCCGCTGATTCCGTGGCTGGGTGCTCTGCGCGCCAGGCTTCGGTGAGGTTGCCTTCAACGGCAGCTTTGAGAACGGATGCGCGGTAGCGCTTCAGATTTGCCTTCGCTCGCTTCAATGCCGCGACGCCGGCTTCCAGATCAGAGTTCAACTCCTCGATCTTAGCGACGATGCGTCGCTGTTCGTCAAACGGTGCGATTATGAGCTCGGACTCTTCAAATCGTCCTTTCGTTATGTGCGCTAAGCCAGCGCCGCCGTGGGCTTGCCTTATGTAGTTATCTAGATTCTGATTTATTGCATATCGGAGAAATCGCTCGTCGAGACAGTCACGGTTAAAGTGCACATTGAAAATGTGCTGGTTCAACCAGGCGTCCCCACCGCGCCAAATGTGCGCCCCGAAGGAGGTTCCCGGCGTACCCGACCACGCGAAAAGCAGATCGCCATTGCGGACGCGGAATTTATCAGGCAGCGACTCCGAGCAATGATTGAACTCTGCGGCGGAATTGTTCAAGTTCTGAATACGTATTATGGGCAAGCCGTCGTTGCTCCATTGCGTAGACTTGAATGCAAGGCCATTAACAAGGCGAACGAGAGAGTCGACTCTCGCTTTTGCCCATCCGCGTGGCAAACCCGAATCGTCACTCATGCCGCCAACCTCAGATTTAGTTCATCGAGGATGGCAGCAAGTGTGTCGCCGAAAAGTTCGTACGCACGGCCCAGGCCGCCGATCGTGTTGAAAGGCACGTCTTCGAGGTCGTCTTGGTCGATCGCGAGGCTGCTGGCAATGTGGTCTTTGATGGCGTCGAGCCATTTCTGCTGGTCGGGCGTAAACACGACGCCGGCCCGCGATTTGTCGGCCAGCCACTCACGGTAGCGCTCTTCTACCGTGATTCCAACGGGTGCGAGCGGCGCACTGGGGTTAATGGCGTGTCGCACGAGCGCTATGACATCGACCAATTGCTTGCCGCCTTTGCCGCGCACATTTGTAGGCTCGACCAATTCATAGGCTTGCCAGAGGCGTGTGAGCGATTCGGGCCGGTTTGGATCAACGTAGAACGGCGGCTTGTTTAGCTTGGCAGCCAGCTCTTTCACATGGCGAAAGCGGAGCCCGGCGCGGTACGGCACACTGTATAGCACTTGGATCGCTTCGATTTCGTTCTTGTTCTGTTCAATGAATTGCCGAAAGCTGGTGAGCATCGCGTGGGCTTTGTCGAGGGCGGCGGCATCAAAGCCGGCGCGGAGCAGTCGGTCGGGAGTTTGCTCGTCGATGACTTGATCGAGGGAACGCTTCGCCGCGAGTATTGCTTCGCGCAACTTCGGTTGGTGGAAGGGGCGCAGTGCGGCAGCCATCTGGTCGCGTTCGATTTGGGCAAGTTGCTCGTCGGTCGGCTCGGGTTCTTGGCCATTGGGACCGGGTGGCACATTGAATTTCTCGGCAGCGAGGCGGGTGTTCACGTCCGCGTCGATACTATTTAGTAGAGTCGCGCTAAGGTTCGAGAGCGACTGGCCGCCGGAAGCCCTTTCGATGGAAGTATGATGCACGGCATCGACTTCCTGATTGAGCCGAGCGAGGCGAGAAGCCAGCGTCGAAACAACATCATCGTTCGCCATCCCGGCTGCGACCATATCGAGAAGTTTATCGAGCGAAACAGATGGCTTGCGATCCAGCGGCTTGGTGGCCGTTTTCTCGTCTTCGCAAACGCCCACAGCATCGACGATGACGAAATGTGTCTTGGTCTTGGCATCCGGGGTAACGCTTTGAAGTACGTCGGAATCGATTATGCGGCAACCGCGACCCTTCATCTGCTCGAAATAGCCGAGCGAACGAATGTTGCGCATGAAGATCAAGCATTCGAGCGGCTTCACGTCAGTGCCTGTCGCGATCATATCCACCGTGACAGCAATACGCGGGTTGTAAGCTGTGCGAAGTTGCTGCAATGCCTCGTCCGGTTTGTGAGCCTTCGACGTGATCTTCTGGCAGAAGTCGTTGCCCCGACCAAACTCTTCGCGAACGATCCGCACGATGTCGTCGGCGTGCAAGTCGGTCTTTGCAAACACCAGCGTTTTAGGGACTTCGGTGCGCCCAGGAAAGATTTCGGGCAGGCGCTCTTTGAAGGTGCGAATCACCAGGCGGATTTGGTTCTCAGAGACTACATCGCGATCTAATTGATTGGATGTGTAGGTTAGATCGTCATCGAGTTCTTTGTATTTCTTGCTCTTGGTCCGTTTGTCGCGGTGAGGGACAAAAATGCCTGGCTCTCGCGCGAGTCTCGCACCGCTGCTCGTGATCTGAGTTTCGATGCGGTACACATCATAGCCGACATTGACCCCATCGACGACGGCTCGGTCGTGCGAATAATCCTGGACCAAGTTGCTATTGAAGAATCCGATTGTTTGCGCGGTGGGAGTAGCGGTTAGACCGATTAGGAAGGCATCGAAGTATTCGAGCACCTGCCGCCAGACGTTGTATATGCTGCGGTGGCACTCATCGACGACGATGAAGTCGAATGTCTCAATGGGTACCTTGGCGTTGTAAATGACCGGTAGCGGTTCGCGACGGAGCGGGTTATCGATCTCGAAAAGTGAGCGCTCTTCATTCTCTTCGAGAAAGTCTTCTTCGCCTTTGAGGATCGAGTAAAGCCGCTGGATCGTGGTGATGCAGATTTTCGAGGCCGGTGCGATTGTGTTCTTCTTCAAGTGCTGAACGGTGTATTCTTCGGTGAATTTATAGCTGTTCAACGGGCTGACGAATTGCTGAAACTCGTCGAGTGTTTGTCTCCCTAAATTGTTGCGATCAACCAGGAACAAGATGCGGCGGGCTCCAGCGTGTTTGATGAGACGGTAGCAGGAGCTGACGGCAGTGAAGGTTTTGCCGCTTCCGGTTGCCATCTGGATTAGAGCGCGAGGACGATTGGCAGCCAGCGACGTTTCGAGGTTGGTAATGCTCTCGACTTGCACGGGCCACAGGCGGCCGACATCGAGTGGGGGCATTTGACGCAACCGCGCGCGAACTTGGCTATCCAGCTGAACGAGGCGCAGCAATTCTTCCGGCCGGTGGAACGTGAACACGAGCCGACTGCGGGCATCGGGCTCAAGCACGTTAGTGAATTGCGTAACTTCGCCCGTGGATTCGTAGGCAAACGGAAGCGGCAATCTGTGACGCGGCAAACTAGTCGGAAGTCCATCAAGATATTTACCCGACTGCGTTTCGACGCCGGTGAGGGTGTGGCCTTTGGGCTTAGCTTCGACGACGCCAATTGCTTTGGCATCGACGTACAGCATGTAGTCAGCATGGCCAGTGACGAGCGAGAACTCGCGAATCGCAACTCCAAGACAAGCAGTGATATTCATCTGCCTGCGATCCTGAACGTCCCAGCCAGCTAGCCGAAGCTGTCGATCAATCTCTACGCGAGCTATCTGTTCAGGTGTCATGCAATTTGACTAACGATGACCAAACCTCGTCTCAGCATCGGCAAAGAGAGTTGCAGCGTATCGAATTCGGGCCTTTTTTGCGATGTTAAGTTACGACCGTTGCAATTAACTTCGCATTTTCGCCAATCCGAAATAACGACATTTCAAAAGTCGCCGTTATATTATGCCTGCCCAAAATGCAGAAATATAGTGACGCGCGGCGTAGCTAACAGTACGCACAGCCGGCCATGTAATCGACGGGGTGTCCGGGCAAAAATCGACGTCTGTAGTTTTGAATGAAAGCGAGCCGCTGCTAAGACGGATGCGAAAGACCATCGACGGCCATTGCCTACGGGAGAGCGGCCACTGTAGCGCGCCAGCAACTTGTAAAGTATGAGTATCGGCGCTGTGTAGCTTTAGAACTTCGGCGTTTGCAACCAAAAGATTGTTCGGAGAATTGTAAAATTTGATGTATAGCTTAACTTGACACTCCGCGAATTGCCGATATAGTCGTAACCGTTGAATTGGTCTGAGTAACCAGCGGAGTGACGACGATGACGCAACATGTGGCGATCTACATTCGTGTATCGAGCAAGCGGCAGGACTTAGCATCGCAATTGCCGGACCTCGAAGCGTGGGCAGGGTCGCAACGAAGCGAGGTCCGATACTACCGTGACAAGTTCACCGGAAAGACTTTGGATCGGCCTGGATGGATTAAGCTACAGTCGGCCATCGATCGAGGCGAAGTAGCCAAGGTAGTCTGCTGGCGATTGGACCGGCTCGGTAGGACGGCGAAAGGGTTGACGGCGCTATTCGCTGATCTCACTGATCGAAAAATTCCCCTGGTGTCGTTGAAGGACGGAATCGACCTGTCCACGGCAAGTGGGCGCATGCTAGCCAATGTTCTCGCCAGCGTGGCACAGTTTGAAACGGAGTTGAGAGCCGAGCGCGTACTGGCCGGACAAGCAGCTGCACGGGCTGCTGGAAAAAGCATCGGCGGCCGAAAGGCGGGTACGCGAGTGCGGTTGACGCAAGAAAAAGAGAGAGCTGTAAAACGGTTGCATAGGGCCGGTACGTCCGTCAGCGAGATTGCTAGGACGCTTCAATTGAGTCGCCCAACGATCTATAAGGCGATCCAAGCCTAACACCGCTGAAAATGTTTACAAAAAATATCGCAGCGCTTTCTTCAATGGACGTTACCTTTCGCCACAGCCTAGAGAACTCAATTCTTCACGCAAATCACGTCTCTCTCCGGCGGCAGAAAGGGGCCAAAATCCCCGTGGATTTGGGCATCTCGAAGTAACAGGCGGCATGAATCGAGCGCAAATCGATCGAATTTGCGCGACTACACTAGTAATCTACTTTGTCACGCTGATAGGAATCTAAAACGATTCCCCAGTTCTACTTAGGCCTCGCGAGCAGCGTGTTGATCTGAGTACGACCATTGGAAGTGGTCAGCAGATTTAGAGCACTACCATTGGAAGTATCCAGATCGAACGAATGGACTAGCGATGAATACGCATGACCTATTTATAGCTTTTGACTATGCCGACAATTGTCATGCGAACGTGCTCAGGAAGTGCTAACCAGCACCCGACGACACAAGCAAGGTCACGATCGGCGGGAGCTGTGCCGGATTGTGTGCTGCCTTCGCTGAGGATTGGAGTATTCTCCGCGATTTGAGAGATAGTTCGACTCCCGCCTCGGCCATCTTTTATGTCGCGATTTACTGATCAATTCGCATGCCCCCGATAGCGACGGGACTTCGTCGTTGGCTGAGTGTTACCTGAGGCTGACCACATTGCATTTGCAGTAGCAAGTCCATCGTCGCCAACGTAGTAAGAGAGCGTCGTATTGATGCTTGAGTGACGCATGACCTCTTAAAGCTGGTGCGGTGGGAGCTTCGCCGCCCATCGCTTTCCGAACCCCCGCCGCAGATCATGGGCACTGGCGAACTTCCACACCAACTGGCCACCCCTCGTTCGTTCATCGACGACGATGCCGGCCTTCTTGCCGATTGCCGAGACAATCCGGCTCACTTCCCAGGTCGAAGCGTGCATGGGGCTGCCATTAGGCGTTGACCTTCTACGGCGACGGAAGCGGCGCGCCTCATGAGCAGCGTACCTCAAGCGACGTTCGAACCTTTAGCCAGTCACTGTTCGCAAGTAGCGCAAGTTGATCACGAACAGCTCCCATCAGCGCCGATGGTGCGAGTGGAAGCGAATTGCGCTAAATCCGTGCTCCTCGACTTCTCGCCGATGTGCGTGTAAGTGCTCGCGGTATTTCATCCAAAGAACTAGTAGCGTCACGCCAACGAAACTGATGAACAATACAAGCGGATTAGTAGCAAGCGAGAACATGACGCGCTAAAAATGCATGCAGAGATTCGATATGACACTTCACCGCCAATGGTGCAAATGAAATGCCGAGCAAGTCTGTCATAATTTCGGACCTCGTCGCGGAAAACTTCCGACCGCGTCATTTGCGACCGGTTCGCCCCGCAAGGCTGGCGACCGTAGCGATCAGCTCGCTTGGCTCGACAGGCTTCGAGAGATGCATCTGATAGCCGGCCATCATTGCGCGAGTTCGATCTTCAGATCGGGCAAATGCGGTGAGGGCGATGGCAGGGGTTTTTCCGCCGGAATCGGGCGGGAGAGCGCGGACGGCACGAATGAAATCGTAGCCGTCCATCTGCGGCATTCCGATATCGCTGAGGATGATGTCAGGACGTTCGGCGGCGAGAATCTCTAGCCCGCGTTCAGCAGAGTCGGCTTTCAAAACGCGAGCGCTGCGTTCGGACAATAATCGCTCGATGAGATGGCGGGCATCGGGCTCATCGTCGACTACCAACACGGTCGTGCCATCGAGGCGGATTCGAATATCCTCATTGTTAGACACGAAACGTGGGGATGTAGGATGCTCGCGATCGGACATCGAATGTTTTGTGATGGCGACCGGCAGAGTGACGATGAACGTGGCGCCAGCGCCCTCGCCAGCGCTTTTTGCCCGCACCGCGCCGCCGTGCAACTCCACAAGCTGTTTGACGATTGATAGACCGAGGCCGAGCCCACCATATTTGCGGGTGGTGGAAGCATCGGCCTGACGGAAACGATCGAACACGTGGGGCAAGAAATCGGGCGAGATGCCCTGCCCCGTATCGGAAACGGTGAGTTCAACGTGTGAATTTACCCGTTCGAGAAGAATCTCGATTTTGCCACCCTTGGGTGTGAACTTGATCGCATTGCTAAGGAGGTTGCTGACTACCTGCTGCAAGCGATTGGGATCGCCAGAGACCGGGCTCGCCAGGGGGTCCAACACACGATGAAGCCGAAGTCCGCGGGCATCTGCTGAGGGCTTCAGCAAATCGACCGCGGCGTTGATCACTGACGCCAAGTCCACGTGCTGCACATCCAGTCGAATTTTTCCGGACACGATCCGGCTCATATCGAGCAGGTCCTCGATAAGCTGAGTTTGCGCACGGGCATTGCGCTCGATTACCGCCAGCCCTTCGCGGAGAGTTTCTTGGTCATCCTGCCCTTGCAACAGTTGCGACCACCCGAGCATTGCGCTCAACGGAGTGCGTAGCTCATGCGAAAGAGTAGCCAGGAATTCGTCTTTCATTCGGCCGACGCGTTCGGCTTCGGAACGTGCAGCGCGTTCGGCGTCCAACAAGCGTTCGCGTTCTGCGGCAAACTCGCGTTGTTGGGAAATATCGGTGTTGGTGCCAAACCATGCCGCTATTTTGTCCGAGCTGTCGCGAAAGGGTCGCGCTTGGGAGAGGTGCCAACGAAAAGTGCCATCGTGGCGACGAAGCGGGAACGTGTCCTCCCACGGTTCGCCGCTGACGAGTGCCGCCTTCCACTTCTGCATAACACGTGGTAGTTCGTTGGGATCGAGCACCGATTGCCAGCCCCACCCCAACTGGCTGGCGGAATCCGTGCCGGTGTATTCGTACCAACGATCGTTGTACCAGAACAACTCGCCATCTGGCTTGCACATCCACGCGAGTTGCGGAATCGTATTGGCAAGTGCGGTGAAGCGACTCGCGATTTCAGAAACCTCTCGATGTAGGCGTGCGTTTTCCAAAGCCACGCCAGCGTTTCCGGCGATGGATGCGACAATGGATTCCGAACGCTCGGTAAATATGCCTGGCTCCGAGTGCCCGAAGAACAGGCCACCCAGCACGTTACGATCTCGCCCAAACACGGGCACGGCCAGGTAGCTGCGGACAGGTAGATGACCGGGCGGTTTGCCGTTGTACGGTCCATTTTTTCCGTAGCGCGGATCGAGCGTGATATCGTCGCTGCGCACGATGGCGGTTCCAGCAAACGTGGGTCCGAAGACCTCCGTATTGCGAGGCATCGGGAAGTTTTCAAAATGCTTTCGATCAACTCCGGAGAGCGTGTACAGCGTATACGCCTCACCAGATTCGTTCACGACGTTGTAGAAAAACGCCCCGAAGTCGGCGCCGCTCAATTCGGTAGCCGCATCGGTGATGGCTTGGACGAGCTCATGCACGTCGTGCTTTTCTGTCATCGATCTGCCCAACGCGAATAACCGTTCCCGCTCGCGCACCAGTCGATTTGCCTCAGTGACATCGCGGGCGATTTTGGAAGCGCCGATAATTTTTCCGCTCGCATCGCGGATCGGTGAAACCGTCACCGAAATATCGATGGGCCGGCCATCTTTGCGGACACGGACCGAGTGAAAATGATTGATGCGCTCGCCGCGGCGAATTTGGGCGAGGATATCTTGTTCCTCGCTCAATCGATCGTGCGGGATCACCTTAGTGATCGATTGTCCGATCATTTCCTCGGCGGTGTAGCCGAAGATTTGCGTCGCGCCGTCGTTCCAACTTTGAACGATGCCGTTGAGGTCCTTGCTCACGATCGCATCATCCGAAGAAGCGACGATGGCGGCGAGTTGTGCTTGGAGTTCTTCAGCGGTCATCAGATGAGTCGCGATCGCGGGCGGAGTAGGGACAGGCAACCGAAGCGAGCCGCCGAAATGCGTCAGCGCCCCCGACTCGAAATTCTAATCATTCGCGAGCGAACCGTCAGCCATCTAAACAAAGTGCCGTGACGGTTACTGGCATGCGACGAGACGCGGCTGCAGAGGACAGGGGCAAAGATACCTCGTCCGCGGCACTTCAATGGTCGCGAACCGACCTAGTTGATCGCTTAGTGAACTGCCGGCTCGCCCGTGCTGTTCTTGATGCTGGCAAGAACAATCCGGATTTGTTCGTAAGTCACTCGACCTTCGAGAGTATCAAAAATCGGGCGTAACCGTTCAACTCCGACGTCGTGAATGGCCGATTCGACAAGATCGAATTCGGCGCGATTTACCCAGGGCGATACGTCTCGGACCTTTCGATGGCGAATGTACGATTCGAGATAGCCGAAGACGGTGGAGGCTGCCCGGCCCATGCGTTCTGCAACTTGGTCGACGCTCAATCGCTGGTCGAACAACGGGAACGACTGGACGGCATTCGCGGTCGGCGCTGCCACTGCAGCTCGCGGCGGCGTTGCGGCGGACGGCTGCAAAGGAGCAACGTCCATCGACAATTGGCGCTCACTGCAATAGGTCACAATGCCATCAATAAATTGCTCGCCAAAGTCGGCCAGCTTTTGCTGGCCCACGCCGCGGACTTCCAACAAGGCCGGCAACGACGAAGGACGCTGACGGGCCATTTCGCGTAGCGTGGCATCGCCGAACACAATGTACGCCGGCACCGTGCGCTGCAGTGCAATTTCCCGGCGCAATTGACGTAGTGCATCGAATAACCCTTGGTCGACGCCTTCCCAAGAATCGGTGACCGATCTGGATGTCGCTGCTCGTGACGCCTTCGCCGGTTGGAGCAACGTCGGCATGAGTTCGCCGCGGAGTAAACGCCGGCCTTCATCCGTTACTTCAACCGTGTTGTACTCACCCTCCTTACGAAGAAAGCCCTGACTACCAAGCTGCTCGATCCATTGTCGCACGTCCTGACGACGCAAATCGCGAAGCAGTCCCCACGTGCTCAATTGATTGTGCCCGGCGGCGAGAATCCGCTGATCTTGCGAGCCGACAAGCACTTGCGATACGTAGTCGGCGCCGAATCGCTGCTCGAGGCGCAACACGCAGGAGAGAATCTTTTGGCCAATTACCAGCGCGTCATCAACGACAGCGAGGCTGCCCACGCACACGTCGCAAGCGTTGCAAGGGCCACGAGTCCACGATTGGCCGAAGTGCTCGACAAGCATCTTATGGCGGCATGTGACCGCAGTGGCATACGCGTTCATCTTTTCGAGCGACGAGAAAGCAGCGTCTCGCGCCTCTTCGGGCAGGTCGCCGAGCATTCGCTTCCAGGTCATTAGGTCTCGACCCGAGAACAGCAGCCGGCACTCCGCCTCGACGCCATCGCGACCTGCGCGGCCGCTTTCCTGTTGATAGTTTTCGAGCGATTTCGGCATTCCTAAATGCACGACGTACCGCACGTTGGATTTGTCGATACCCATACCAAACGCGATCGTGGCGACGATGGTGTTCGCTCGCTCGGTCAAGAACGCATCTTGATTTCGAATGCGCTCGTCGTCGCTCATCCCGGCGTGATAAGGCAGCGCGGAGTATCCTAACTCCCGCAAGAGCGTCGTCGTGCGATCAACTTCCGCTCGCGTGATGCAATACACAATGCCGGATTGGTCGCGAAACCGATCGATAACTTCGCACAGTTGCCCGAGCCCGCGTTCACGACGGGCCACGTGATACTGCAGGTTCGATCGGTGGAAGTCGCCGACGAGAATCTCTGGTTCCTGCAGACCAAGCTGAGTAACGATATCGCGTCGAACCTGGTCCGTTGCGGTAGCCGTATACGCATGCACCGCGACATTGGGGAATCGCTCGCGCAACGTCCGCAGCCCCCGATATTCGGGACGGAAGTCGTGCCCCCACGCACTGATGCAGTGAGCCTCGTCAATGGCGAAGAAACTCACGTTCTGGTTGGCGAGAAAATCGAGCGTACGCGGCGTCACCAATCGTTCGGGCGACATGTAGAGGAGTCGCAACTCGCCCGATTCCACCTGCCGCGCTACCTGGCGTTTTTCTTCGCTGCCGTGCGTGCTGTTGACCGCTGCGGCCGGAACACCGCACGCAACAAGCCCATCCACCTGATCCTTCATCAGCGCCAAGAGAGGCGACACGACGACCGCCACCCCTTCGCGACAAAGGGCCGGCGCCTGGTAACACAGCGACTTGCCGCCGCCGGTTGGCATCACGACCAAGGAGTCGCGGTTTTCGAGCACGCTTTGAATGGCTTCGCGTTGCAGGGGCAAAAACGCGTCGAACCCCCAATACTGCTTGAGAACCTGTTGCACAGCATCGGGTTGCATGGCGGAGCTCGTCGACTATTTCCGTTCGTCTACAATTCGCGGCCGCAACGTATTTGCGGTCCGTGTTCGATTCTAAGAAACTGCCGCGGGCGGAAGCAATGATCGAATTGCCTCAATTCTACGCGATTTCAGTATCCGATGGCGCGGGATCGGGGTTTAGTTCATGGTAAAGGGTGAGTGCCGTGCTGGCGCTTCGCCGCCCTAGTATATTTGATGAAGGCACCGCTTGAGCAAAGACTGATTGCATTCGGAGCAGACATGTTGAACCGGCAGACTTTTTGGCAGACAACGCTCGCGATTTCGGCGGCGATTTTTCTACCTGGCTCGAATGCTTCCGCCAAGGATTACTTTCTCACAATTGGCGGTGGCTACGAAACGTCAGCCAATCAGTTGTCACTCGAGCGCAATGTGATTTTTCAGCAATCAGTTTTAGCTACCCAGCGACCGGATCGACCGTCGCACGAGGTGTGGTTCGCCGACGGTAACGATCCGCACCCCGATGTCCAGTGCCGTGACCCGAAGTTCGAAGATAACTGTCCGCTCGCGCGGCGGTTATTGGCGGAACTTTTGGGCGATGCCGAAACGGTGGACCTCGTTTACCGTAACAATGAAATCCCCAATCTCACCGGGCCTGCCGATCTCAAACAAGTGAAGCAGCACTTCGCAGATTTGGCGTCCCAAGTGAAAGCTGGCGATCGGGTGCTTATCTATACGACTGGTCATGGCGGCAAAGCTCGCAGAGCCGGTCGGGGACGGCGAGAAAATCAGGCGAAAACGAATCCATATAACACGTCGTTTGTCTTCTGGAATAACGAGCCAGTTACGGCCAGTGATTTCAGCGGGTGGCTCGATCAGTTTCCGAAAGACGTCCAGGTTGTGCTGGTGATGGTGCAGTGTTACGCGGGCGGATTCTCCCACACGATCTTCGAACATGCCGATGCAAACGCCGGCTTATCTGACCGTCCGCGGTGTGGCTTCTTTGCTCAGCTTCACGATCGCGGCGCTGCTGGCTGTACGCCCGATGCGGATGAGGCCGACTTTGAAGAGTACAGCGGCTGCTTCTGGGGTGCGCTGGCCGGCAAAATGCGCGATGGTAAAGTCGTCGTTGATGCCGACTTCGATAAGAACGGCCAGATTTCTTTTGCCGAAGCCCATGCCTACGCCGTGATTCAAAGCGATACGATCGATGTGCCGGTCCGCACTTCGGAGGCGTTGTTGAAGCAATACAGCAAATTGGGCGACGCGACGACAAAGGCGAAATCTGCTGCCAAAAAAGACGGCGACGCTGCCGGCAGCGAATCAGAGCTCCTGGCCCTTTCCGGACCGATAAAAACGCTCGCTGCCGGTTGCCGGCCCGACCAGCGGGCCGTGATCGACCAGCTCGCCACGAAGCTGGATTTGAAGGCTGGCGCAACCGTCGAGGACGTGCAAGCAAAACTGCGGCAGGCGGAAGATAAACTCGATAGCGCAAATTCAAAATCCAGCACAGCAACGCGGACTCGCCGCAGCGCGCTAAAGGCGGTTCGAAATGAGATCTACGACAACTGGCCTGAGCTGCAATCCGAATGGGCGCCGCTCGCCGTCGAGCTGGCGACCGCCCGCGCCGACGAATTCGTGACCCGCGTGCAAAAACTTCCCGACTACGCAACCCTCGGGTATGCCAAAAAACGTGAAGAGGAATTGATCAAGGCCTCGATGGAGCTTGAGCGCGATAAAGCGCGGGTCGAGCGGCTGCTTCGCGCGTGCGAAACTGCCGTGCTGGCCGCCAACTTGGCGAAGGTCGCCAAACCCGAGATCTTGCAGCGGTACGAGGAGTTGCTCCGCATGGAAGAGGAAGGCCTAGCCGACCCTTCCCACACGACATCGCCCTCAGCCGCCGGTGGCAATTAGCTTTACGCGATAACGAATTCTCGCCCGTGAGCTTGGCGCTTTTTGGCCACCACCGTACGCTTTGTTAGATCGCGGCGCACTGTGCGTCGCACTTAGCGAATGTTCATACCGTGGCGGAGTGGCGGATGACGTTTCTCATGGCCCTCGATCAGGGCACGACCTCATCGCGAGCGATCATCTTTGCCGATTCCGGGGACATCGTTGCCGTCGCGCAGCGCGAGTTCGGGCAGCACTTTCCTCAGCCCGGTTGGGTCGAACACGACGCCGAGGAAATCTGGACCAGCCAGCGCGACGTCGCTTGCGAAGCGCTGGCGAGCGCGAAGCTGAAGACCGCCGACATCGCGGCGATCGGCATTACGAATCAGCGCGAAACGATTGTGATCTGGGATCGGGCGACCGGCAACCCGATCCACCGTGCCATCGTGTGGCAAGATCGCCGCACATCGAACGCCTGTGACCAATTTCGCGCCGACGGGCGCGAGCCCATGGTTCACCGCAAGACCGGCCTGCTTCTCGACCCGTACTTTAGCGCGACGAAGATTGCTTGGATTCTCGATCACGTTTCCGGCGCGCGAACGGCGGCCGAGGCTGGAAAACTGGCCTGCGGCACGGTCGATAGCTGGCTCATTTATCGGCTGACGGGTGGCAAAGTGCATGTCACGGATGTCTCGAATGCCTCGCGGACGCTGCTGATGAACATCCACGAAGGTGATTGGGACGACGAACTGCTCGCCTGCTTCCAAATTCCCAGGCAGCTGCTTCCCAGCGTTCGCTCGTCGAGCGAAGTATATGGCGAGGTCGCGACTATCCCCGAACTGAAGGGCGTCCCGATTGCCGGCATTGCGGGCGATCAGCAGGCCGCGCTGTTCGGGCAGGCGTGCTTCCGAGCTGGCGATGCGAAAAACACCTACGGAACCGGTTGCTTCATGCTGATGAACACCGGCAAGCAGGCGGTCGACTCAAAGAACAAACTGCTCACCACGATTGCATGGGCCATCGATGGCCAGCGCGAGTATGCACTGGAGGGAGGCGTATTCGTCGGCGGTGCCGTGGTTTCATGGTTGCGAGATGGCCTCGGCATTATCAAAACGTCAGCAGAAGTCGGGCGGTTGGCAAACAGCGTTCCCGATAGCGGAGGCGTTTACGTTGTGCCCGCGTTCGCCGGACTGGGTGCACCGCATTGGGACCCTTACGCGCGAGGCACAATCGTCGGAATTACACGCGGCACGACCGCGGCCCACATCGCGCGGGCAGCCGTGGAAAGCATCGCACTGCAAGTTGCCGATTTAAGCGATGCGATGCGGAAAGACGCGGGCAATGAATTCAACGAGCTTCGCGTCGACGGCGGTGCGAGCGTGAACGATGGTCTTCTACAGCACCAGGCCGACATCATGCAACTTCCCGTCGTGCGACCTGAGGTTACGGAAACTACGGCCCTTGGTGCTGCCTACCTTGCTGGATTAGCGACGGACGTTTGGAAAGGTCGCGATGAAATCGCGGGACATTGGAAAATCAATCGGCGGTTCGAACCGAAAATGTCTCGAGATCAAGCTGACATGATCCGAGCCCGCTGGGCCGATGCGGTAGAGCGTTCGCGCGGTTGGGCCAAAACAGAATAAAATTGCTACTTCTAAGCGAACTATCGAAAATACAGCGACAGGCCTGGTCGCACGATCGATTTTCAGAAGCCATTTCGTCCTTCAAAGGAGAGTGAGCTGTGAATCGTCGGTTAAATCGCGTCGATGCATCGCGGCTGCGGTTCATTCCGGCACTGCTCGCCACAATCTGTCTACTTAAAGATGGTCAGAGCGTCGCCAGCGCTAAGCAGAACGCGGCGCCGCCCGCAAAAGCAGCTGTCGACGCGCCGGATTTCGCCAAGAATGTTCGCGTTAAGTTTGCAGGCGCAGATAAGCCGCTGGGTGAGATCGTTCGCCAACGCGCAGCCGACGCGCAATTGGCCAATTATCGCGAATTGCGAAAATCGAGCGACGGCACGGTAGACAGCCAGCGCGAGCTCGCTCGCTGGTGCCGCAAGCAACGCCTTCCGGAAGAGGAGCAGCTTCATTGGCAAATCGTGCTGCGGAGATACCGCGGAGACCAAGAAGCGATCAAGGCCTTAAAACTTAAAAACTATCGAGGAATGCTTTGGACCGCGGAAGACATCGAAAAGCTTAAACGACAGGAGAAAGAGCTGGACGAAGACTCGAAGACCTGGCTGCCCAAGCTGAGAAAATTAAAGCATTCGATCGAACACGGCGGCGAGGAGGAGCGCGCGGCCGCACTTCGTGAACTCAAATCAATCGAGGACCCACGAGCAATACCTTTTCTCGATGAAGCGTTCGGAGTGGAAAGCGGTGTTGGAATCGGAATTGTAGAGATACTCAGCAAGATGCCTGCAAACGAGGCATCCCCTACCCTCGCGCGGCTGGCCGTTCAGTCTTCCGACCAATATGTACGCCAAAAGGCGGCGGAATCTCTTCGAGCGAGCCCGTATGAAACGTATGTCCCCGTTCTTATCGGCCAGTTAGCGGCGCCGATCGAAATGAGTGTCGACGTATCCGTGACGCCAGGACGACACAAATGGAAAGAGGTGGAATGGAATGAATACACGGGCGGGCTAGTCGTCGGGATGTACGACAAGTGGCGGCTGCACAGCGAATATCAAAGAAGCGACGTTTTGTTTTGGGGACTAGAGCAACGTCACAAATCGGGTTATATGCTGACGGAAAATGTGCCTGACCACTTGCGCTACAACTACGTGCTGAGTCGCGACAGCGACAACCCCGACAAACCTTACGAGCGCACCGGAAGCATCGAAGATAAACCCGGTACGAAGAAGCCGAAAAAAGGCGAATCGATTGCCGATGTTGAGAAACGTGTTAAAGACGAAAACGCCGAGCAGGTAGCGATCAATGAAAAAATTCATGCGGCACTGAACGCGGCGACCGGCGCCAATATTCCACCAGGCCAAGGGCCCCACGGACAATTCGAAGAAGTGAAACCCAAACTATGGTGGGATTGGTGGAAAAAGCAGTCGCACACGAACCGCTATTATGGCGCCGGAACCAAAGTCTGGACAGAACTCGGCCTATTGCCCATCGAGCAGATCATGGTTGGTGATCGTGTCCTCACGCGCGATCCAAAATCCGGCGACGTGTCTTTCCAGCTCGTGCTCGCAACGGGTTCAAAGCCCAAAAGCGCAGCCCGCACTATCGATACCGGTTCGACGACGATCGTGGCGAGTGACGATCAACGATTCTCGGTCGGCGGTAAGTGGGTAAAGGCAGTCGAGCTGACCTCAAACGCTAATCTAGATGGATTGACCGAGTCCCACGCAATCAAAAATATCTCAGAAGGCGACGCGACCGACCAATTTGCGATTGTCATTGCTGATGCACCAGCTTATTTTGTTGGCCAGCAAGGGGTCTTGGTGCACGACGCGACCATTTCGATAGGTAGATGACCGCGAGCTGGTCGCGCCATCTAGTTCGGCGGAAAACCGGAGCTGCCTGCATACGATGCATCTTTATTTGGCGGAATTCGTTGGCACGGCGCTCTTGGTACTCCTCGGGAATGGCGTCGTAGCCAACGTCCTGCTCCCGGAGACGAAAGGCAACAACGCAGGCTGGATCGTTATTACCTTCGGGTGGGCAATGGCCGTGTTCGTCGGCGTGTGGTGCGTCGGCCCGATTAGCGGCGCGCACCTGAATCCGGCAGTGACGCTCGGCCTCGCCATGGCGTCAAAGTTCGCATGGCACCTGGTGCCGGGATACATCGCCGCTCAGTTGCTAGGTGCAATTATCGGCGCCGTTCTGGTGTTTGCTTTCTATCGTGATCACTACGGCAAAGCTAATGACGCCGATGCAAAGCTCGGCACCTTCGCCACCGCGCCGGCGATCCGAAATCCATTCCGCAATCTGTTCAGCGAATCGATCGGCACGTTCGTGCTGGTGTTCGCCGTTCTGATGTCGGTTGAACCTTCCATAACGCGAAGCGAAATGATCAACCCAGAATCACCCGGTCTAAAAATCGGTCTCGGCACGCTCGGCGCACTGCCCGTCGGCTTGCTGGTCTTCGCGATCGGACTGTCGCTTGGGGGCACAACGGGTTACGCAATCAACCCTGCACGCGATCTTGGTCCGCGCATCGTCCACGCCGTTCTTCCGGTGCCTGGCAAGCGAGACAGCGATTGGGGATATGCCTGGGTGCCGGTCGTAGGTCCGTTTGTGGGCACGGTACTGGCGTTCCTGTTGAACCTAGTCTGCAACGCTGACGTTAAGTTTTGATCGGAATCCACCCTCGCGTAACTTGCGTTGCATCGCAGTTTTCGAGCGATTAGCTGTCCCGAAACTTATCGGATTGCCATCCGCTCAGGCTGGACCGTTCCATCAGCTCCGCGAACCGCGCTTCCGCCTTGCGGAGCACGAGATCGCGATCGGTGGATCCCTTTATCTCGGCAGTCCACCATTCGTGAAGCTCATGCCGGCTGCTGAAATCGCTGATCCCGCGGATCAGGGCGTCGGCATCGGGCCCGTACGTCTCGATCTTATGGACAAGAATATCGGTTAGTGGATGATCGCCTGGTTTGCCGCTCGCCATGATCCGCTCTCCCATCGCGTCTCAACCTTTGTTGCCCATCCTATCGGGTCTTCTGCGATTATACCGCGCCGCGGCGAGGACTTGCATAGTAGCCCGCTCGCCACCATGTATGGAACATGGCTGCGGAGGTGCAGTTGTTGTGCCCAACAATGACAGTGCGACGGACTTCGGCTACAATTGAATCGGACGGTCGGCCGCGAAAGAACCAGGTGGTTTCAGCGGCCAGATTCGTGAATCGGCGTCACGCTCGCCGCTCTTTAGGGCGAAAGTCGACAACTACCCCCACCTGCGTGCGCGTCAATGGTTGGGTTCGAACTTCAACGAGCGCGATATCGCGCCGAGTTTATGCTCGGCGCGCTGCTGACTCTTTCGGCGCTGGCTTTTCCCCACCGCGTTCTTGCGGATCCTGCGACGCCTGCGGCCGAACGCTTCCACGCGAAGATCGAACCCATACTGCAAAAATACTGCTACGACTGTCACGGATACGGCGAGCACAAAGGCAACCATGCCTTCGACGCATACAAATCCGATCAGGATCTCATCGGTGATACAAAGCTGTGGTTGGCGGCGCTCAAGAATGTTCGCTCGGGAATCATGCCGCCTCCAGACGAAGACCGGCCTACGGAGGACGAACGTCGCATACTTTTCGATTGGATCGAGCGCGATGCTTTCCAAACCGACCCGAGTGATCCTGATCCTGGCCGGGTAACGCTCCGGCGCCTCAATCGAGTCGAATATCGCAACACGATTCGCGACCTGACGGGTGTCGACTACGACACCTCGAAGCAGTTCCCGCCAGACGACTCGGGCTATGGCTTCGACAATATCGGCGATGCAATGAGCGTTTCGCCGCTGCTTACCGAAGAATTCCTGAACGCGGCGCGGGCGATTGTAGCGCAGTATGTGCCGAGCGCACCGCCAGATGAAAAAGACCCTGACGCGGATGCTGCCTACAAGCGGGTCTTCATCCACGGCCGAGCGCCCGACGACCCGGCACATCGCGACAACTATGCCCGAGAAATCTTGCGGGGGTTCGCGCGCCGCGCGTACCGCCGCACGCCGGACGAGCACACGGTCGACCGACTACTGGAACTGACCAAGGCAATTCCGTCGTCGGCCGAGCCTTCCTTCGAGAGCGAAATTAGCACGGCGATGATTGCCGTTTTGGCATCGCCGCGGTTTTTATTTCGCGTCGAAGAGCCGGCCACTCAAGATGCCAAGACGCCGCACCCAGAGGTCGATGAATTCTCGCTCGCGTCGCGGCTATCGTATTTTTTGTGGTCGACCATGCCCGATGAAGAGCTTCTTGCCGCCGCCGAACGCGGTGAGTTGCGCAAGAACTTGGCATCGCATGTCGAGCGCATGCTAAAGGACCCAAAATCTTACGCCCTCGCAGAAAACTTCGCGGGCCAGTGGCTCCGGGCGCGCGACGTCGCGCATGTCGATATTGATCCAGTAGGAGCGCTCGGTTATCAGCATGAGATGGAAGAGCTGCGAGCGCAATATTTTCGAATCCGGCACGAGCGCGACCGCCCCCGCAAAGATGACAAGGCCGATGCGACTGACAAACCGGCCGATGTTCATGAGCTGAATTGGGAAGAACGCGAAAAGCTACGCGAGCGGTATCGCCGGGTCAAAGAGATCGGCGCCATGTTCGACGACAAATTGCGGCGCGCCATGCGCGACGAAACCGAGCAATACTTCAACTACGTCGTCCACGAGAATCGAGACGTGCTGGATCTAGTCGATAGCGACTACACATTTTTGAACGAAACGCTCGCCAAACATTATGGCGTCAAAGGCGTCCAAGGCGAAGAAATGCGGCGTGTCGTGCTGCCCGCGGACAGCCCTCGCGGTGGCGTACTCACCCAGGCCACGATTTTAGCAGTTACCTCGAATCCCAACCGCACTTCGCCCGTTAAACGCGGATTGTTCGTACTAGATAACATTTTGGGCTATCCGCCCCCGCCGCCTCCGCCGCCGAACGTGCCATTGCTCGAGACCGCGGACACAGGCATTCACGATCGCCAGCCGACAGTACGCGAGTTACAGGAACGGCATCGCCGCGAGCCGCTCTGTGCTGCTTGTCACGCCCGAATGGACCCCCTGGGCCTCGCCCTGGAAAACTTTAACGCGCTCGGGATGTGGCGGGACACGGAAAACGACCAGCCCGTCGATCCGTCTGGCACATTGCTCAGCGGCGAGAAATTCGACGGAATCCGCCAACTCAAAGCCATCATCAAGCAGCAGCATCGGCAGGATTTTTACCGTTGTTTAACGGAAAAGCTGCTGACATACGCCCTGGGACGGGGATTAGAATACTATGACGAGTACACGGTCGACCAAATTGTGGCTCGGCTGGACCGCGACAACGGCAAGTTTTCCGCGCTCCTGATGGGCGTCATCGAATCGGCGCCGTTTCAAAAGCAGAGGCGATAGCCGCGAAGTAGATGTTTGTCCCGCGTCGGATTTCACGGAGAGGAGTCGCATGCAAAATCCCGAACCTCAGCCGCGCGATTTAGTTGCCGAACGACATCGCCCGATGAGTCGCCGCCGGTTTCTGCGCGGCGTTGGCGCTAGCGTGGCGCTGCCTGCACTTCCCTCGCTACTTCCACGCTGGGCACGCGCCGCCGATGCCATCGCCCAGGCTTCCGCCAACGTACCGCAAAGGATGGCCTTCGTTACCGTCCCGAATGGCGTGAACTTGGAGAAGTGGTGGCCGAAGGGCGAGGGGAAGGAATTCGAGCTCGCGCCGACGATGGAATCGCTCGCCGGCGTTAAAGATCAAATCCAAATCATCTCAGGTCTGGACCACATCAACGCCACGCCCGGCAGCGATGGCGCCGGCGACCACGCGCGCGCCAATGCAACGCTTCTCACCGGTTGCCGGGCGCGAAAGACCGCGGGCGCCGATCTTCACGTCGGCCCATCGATCGATCAAGTCGCAGCCCAGCATATCGGCCATATGACGCGGTTCTCTTCACTGGAACTGACTTGCGACACCGAACGCCCCTCCGGTAATTGCGACAGCGGCTACGCCTGCGCGTACCAATACAACGTCTCTTGGCGGTCGGCCACCACGCCAATGGCCGCCGAAGTCAATCCACGCCGCGTGTTCGAACGCATGTTTGGCAGCGGATCGTCCGAGGAGCGAGCCAAGAACTTCGCGATTCGCCAAAAAACTAATCGCTCGATTCTCGACTTCGTTCGCGAGGACGCACGCTCGCTCGATGGCAAATTGAGCACGCAAGACACTCAGAAATTGGACGAATATCTAACCAGCTTGCGAGATATTGAAGACCGCCTGATTAAGTTCGAGCAGGTCGCGACGCCGCCGAGCAAAGATATCGTAGCCCCCGAGGGAATCGCTGACCCATTCGGCGACCGAATGCAGATGATGTACGACATGGTCGCGCTCGCGTTCCAAACCGACTCGACGCGAATCGTGACGCTCATGGTGGCGCATGACGGCAACAACCGGCGGTATCCCGAAATCAACATCGACCGCGGCCACCACGACATATCGCATCACCAGAATCGTGCCGAAAACCTCGACCTGATCGGGCAGATCGACAAGTTCCACATCGATTCGTTCGCTGCCTTTCTCCAGAAGCTCGCGGCAACGAAGGACGCGGACGGCACTTCCGTCCTGCACAATTCTATGATCGTGTACGCGAGCGGGAACGCGGATGGCAACGCCCATTCGCATACGAGCTTGCCAGTCATCCTGGCAGGGGCTGGCGGCGGCAAATTGAACCCAGGCCGCTTTACGACCGTGCCCTCGATGCCGATGTCCAACATGTTTCTTTCGATGTTGGACAATCTGGGCGTGGACGCGGTCGATCACTTTGGCGATTCGAACAATCACCGATTGGTAATCTAACGTCCTACTTCCGACATTATTGAGAATTGCTGACAAAGGCAATTCGTCGACTGTCCGGAGACCAGCTCGGAACGTTAATGCTCCCCTGCCCTCCGTAAACGTACGCCAGAACTTTCGGTTCGCCGCCTCCGATTGGCATGAGCCGCAGATACACGTGCTTATAAAACGGGTGCTCTTTGGCGGGCACCTCGGGCAAGAACGACAGAATCACAATCTGCTCGCCGTCGGGCGAGATGTGTGGGAACCAGTCGTTCAAGTCGTCGTGCGTGACCCGCTCCTGGCCGCTTCCATCTGGCCGCATTCGCCAAATCTGCATTCGCCCCGTGCGGCTAGAATTAAAGTAAATCCATTCGCCATCGGGCGTGAACTCAGAGCCGTCATCCACTCCCTCAGAATCAGTCAGCCGAATCTCTTCGCCCCCTTCCGCCGAAATCTTGTAGATATCGAGATTGCCATCGCGCTCGCCGGTGAAAAGTAGCCACTTTGCATCTGGCGACCAACTGTGAAAATACGAGGGACCGCGCTGCGTAATCTGCCGCGGCGTTCCGCCCTCGATGGGCAACGTGTAGACGATAGATTTCCCCCCAAGCTCAGGGCTATGATTGCTGATTCCGATTTGCTTGCCGTCGAACGAAAGCACGTGGTCGTTGTTATTCGCCGTAGCATGCCCAGTATCGATCGGCGAGGGCTTCTTCGTTTCTAGATCGAAGCGGAAGAGTCGACCACTGCCGTTGTAAATGAGCGACTTCCCGTCCGGAGTCCAATTGGGCGCTTGAATCGAGCCGCCCTCGTGATGAATCACCTCACGGCGTCCGGTCGCAAGATCTAAAATCTCGAGGTCGCTGCCAATGTAATCGCGATAGGGTGTGAAATCCGCCTTGGCGGGCACCGTGACCCGCACGTTATCAAACTCCGCGCGCTCGGTGACTTCCGCATTGTGTGAGCAAACGAACAGTCCCACATACACTTCACCGCCAAGATCAATATTGTCAAGCGATTCACTAGAGAATGGCTGGCCAAATCGAGCCACGGACATCACATACTTCCCACCTCGACGCTCCAACTGAATGATGTCGGCGCCGCGAATCGCGGACTTCTTTTCCTCTGTATCGCCCCCGGCGGCGCGACGAAATTGCATCGACGTCAGCCCCTCGCCATGGACAGCCACGTCCACGTAGGGTGCGTCCGGCTCTAGGCTCTGCCGGATCATCCAGCCCAATTTGCGGTGCGGATCACCGGCGTTGCCAAGAAAGCGGCCACGGGCTGAAAGGATAAAGTCGCCCTTCAGACGACTGTAAACAAAATGAAACTCGTCTCGATCGAACCAAATGTTCGTGCCGGATCCGGCTACTTCGTACTGTCCAGTCACCGGATCGTACGAGCAACTGCCAGCGTGCTTCACAGGCCCGACATCGACCTGACCATCAAAGTCTCCGATGCTTTGCTGCGAAAACGCACGCGTCATGAGCAAACTCGCGAGTAGAAACGCCAACCCGCTTCTCGTGAAGTTCATCTCGCCACCTTTTACGGAATGCTCAGTCGTTGTAACCCTTTGGATGTGCTTTGTGCCATTTCCATGCACTCTCGACAATCTCCCGGATCGAGTAGCGCGCTTGCCAGCCGAGTTCACGCTTCGCGGCCGACGGGTCCGCCACAAGAGCCGGCGGATCGCCTTCCCGCCGCGCAGTCTTTCGCACGGGAATCGCATGCCCCGTAACTTCGCGGCATAGCGTGACAACTTCCTCGACACTGGCGCCGTGCCCAGTCCCCAAATTCAGCTTCAACGCCATACCCGGCTTTAGTTTTTCGAGAGCCGCAACATGCGCCGTCGCCAAATCATCCACGTGAATGTAATCGCGAATACACGTGCCATCGGGCGTGGGATAATCGGTCCCAAAAACATCGACCGACTCACGCTGGCCTAACGCAACTTGCAGAAGCAGTGGAATGAGATGTGTTTCGGGATCGTGGTCCTCGCCGATCGTGCCATCGGCCGCGGCGCCCGAAGCGTTGAAGTACCGCAACGCGGCGTAGCCCATACCGTACGCGTGCGAGTAGTCGGCCAGCGCGTGCTCGATCACCAGCTTCGTAAAACCGTACGGGCTGATCGGATGCTGCGGATGGTCTTCGGTAATCGGCACTCGCTCCGGAATGCCGTAGGTCGCGCACGAACTCGAGAAGACGATGCGGTCTATGCCGGCCCCTCGCATCGCGTCGAGCAGCGCAAGCGAGCCGACAATATTGTTTTGATAATAGATAGCCGGATCTTTTACAGACACGCCAACGTAAGCAAATGCCGCGAAGTGCATGACCGCTTCGATCTTATGCTCACTCATTGCCGCGACAACTCGCTCTCGATCGAGCAAGCTAGCCGACACAAACGGCGTACTTCCCGCCGCCGGCCGATGGCCCTCCGCGAGGTTATCGAGGATGACGACCTGGTGGCCGCTCTTCGTTAGCTGTTTGGCCGCATGCGAGCCAACATATCCGGCCCCACCAGTAACTAACACGCGCATCGTTTCGTTCTCCTGATCCTTGGCGATAGATGTGGCTAGATTATTACTTCCGCGACGGGTGTGCCGTAAGCCCCTGGCGAAGAACCACCAAATATGTAAGCCGCTCGCCCTGTCGCAGCAGTATACTGTTGCGCGACACGCTCCACCGCTGGAAACGCGTCAGCACGACCCAAGATCGCGACCGTACCACCGCTGCCGCCACCCGTGATTTTCGCGCCGACGATCCCACTTTCTGGTCCGGCTTCTCGGACCAGTTTTACCAGTAGATCCGTTCCCTCCGAGCGCAATCCGCAAGCGGAATAACTTGCATGGGAAGCGGCCATAAGCTGCCCCATCTCGCCCATCGCGCTGGGTGATATTTCAGATTGCAGAAGCTCTCGAAATCGCGTCGACCGCGAATTTTCTTCGATTGGGTGGAGCGTCGGATGGTGCACAGCATAGGTTCGATTCGGATCAACCCGCGTCACCGGGTCGGTCGTACCTCCATAGCGATCGAGAAATTCGCGACCGGAAATCTGCGCCGGGACCGTCCGCGCATACTCCCTGTGAAATTCTTGAGGCGTTATGTTCGCCAGATATCCGTGCCATTGTGGATCATCGACGATCCACGCATCGGAAGCGTCCGCCCCCTTGGCTACAAATCCCGCAGACTCAGCGATAATCCGATACCCCATGAAAGCGCCGCAGCGAACCGAAGAATAATCCGAGCCGCTTACCGCATGGCGAATACCCGAGTCGATCCCCCAAAAGGCGAGCTCCCTGGGAATCTGGACGACGCCCTCCACGACCGCCGGTTGGCAGCGAATCGCTAACAGCGCGGACTCGCGGCCAAGCGCGCTCGTCATCTGATCCATGATTCCGCAGGGCGCACCAACAACAAGGTTTTCGGCCACTTGGCAAAGCCTCGCCAACTCATCGCCAGCTAATTTGATTTTGAGCAGCGCCGCCACTGCGCGCATTGTCGCGACTTCGATGGCCGCCGACGAGCTCACGCCCTTCCCTTCGGGCACTTGCGAATCGATCAGAATCCGCAATCCGCCGCGGAGCTCTGCACCAGTTTCCTTCAGCAAGACGAGAATCGGGCCAAGCACATAACTGGCCCACTCCGAAGTGCCACGCAGCTCGTTGCATACTGCATCTAAATCGCTCTTCAAAAAGCGCGTGAATCGCGTTGCTGAAATTGTGCACAATCGCGGCACGCCAAACTCATCTTGCGAGAGACTCGCAACGCGGATATCACCACTGTCGAGAGATTCCTGCACGGCCGCGAACGACGCTTCGGCGGCCGGCATTTCCAGCACCAGCGAACCGCTGTAATCGCCAATACCTCCCATGACATCGAGCCGACCGGGCGCGCGAGCAACGTAAATCGGCAAATGCTGCTCGAAGAGAGTTCCAAGATTCGGATCGTTGCACGTAGGAAGTTGGCGAAGCCGCTCGAGATGTTGTGCAAAGTCGTCATGCGTCGTCGACAACGATGGCTTGCGGATGTTCATTTCACCGCGTCCACAAATCCATGCTTATGTAGCAATTCAACAAGCACCGGAGCAATCTGAGCATGCAGCGTCGAGTTGGCAAAACCCACCCATGCAACATTCGACTCGGTGTCGAGCGGTGCCCGAATCGATGAACCGAGTGGATCGGTCACCACGACACCAACCTCTTCGGCAATCAGTTTGGTGCAGAGATCATACGGGTGGCAGCAGTGGCCAACCGCCGTACCGCGCGACTTGACCAGCGGCTGCACGAGCGGTCGCAGGTCGGCGACAAATCGATCCTGCCCGATCGCGAGGTTATAAATCTGCCCGCCCGTGCATGCATATTGATCCTCGAAAACCGCCACCTCCCCCTCGTACCGCGGCACGAGCCGTTCGCACAACTCCTCGTCGAGCGCCGCCAATAAATCGCGGCCTCCGGGGAAAAAACGACAAACGGTGGCGAAGCCATGTCGCAACTCGGTCGCCGCGGATGGCCGAATCATGAGCGGCTTCGATTCTCGCGTCAATCGATTGTGACGAACTCCACGCACGCCCGTACCCCGTGCGGCCCACACTTGGTCGCTCAAATGCTGCTTGACGAGCGGAATCTCGGTTTGAACCGCGACTTCGATATCTGCCAGCGAAGTTTCCTCGCCGCGGTTCGCAGCAACTCCCGTAAGGATCCAGCCCGGCCTTTTCTGATACATGAGGCCGCGCGTCCCATCGATCGGATCGACAATGATCCGCCAGCGCGCGTCGCCATCACGTGCGCCGTTAGGAAGCGTCATCCGGCCGTTCGGCAAACCTTCGCCGATGAGCACGATCGGTTCGTCGGTGGCGATTTCGCGCTCGAACCACTCGACGAGTGCCGTTTCGCTAATGCGATCGATCGCGTAGATGACGTCGCCAGACCCCGCGTGGGCCACTCGCGCCAGCTCGTCCGCCCCCCGCTCTTCGCACGCCGCAACGACGAGTCCACGAACCCAATCGTGCAGTTGGCGAAGCGGTTCGACGAAGTCGGCGGCCGTCGTCATTTGTTCCTCGCGGCCGCTGCTATTTTGTAGTGAATGGTTGGTTGAGCTTGCAGTTCGGCCGCCTTTTGCTCGGGCGACGTGTCGCTCAAAAAACTGCCGCCGCCAACTTCCGGACCGGCCAAATGTTTGAGCAGGTTCGGGGTGCGCAGCGGCGGATGGATTTCGATATGAAAATGGAACCCGCTCGCGACTTTGCCGTTCGTGGGAGCTTGGTGGAGCACCAGCACATAGGGAAACGAAAGCTGCCACAAGTTGTCGAACTTTACCAGAACTTCTTTCAACACCCCCGCTAAATCCACAAGCTCCTGGACCGATAGTTCCGCAATACTTTGGTGCATTTGCTTTGGGGAAAGATAGGTTTCGTAAGCGTATCGCGCAAAATACGGAATGAACGCGACCGCCGAATCGTTTTCAGCAATGATCCGTCGGCCATCCGACTTTTCGCTGGCGATGATATCCTCGAACAGAGCGCGATGATTTGATTGCCAGTGCCGCGCGCACGCCTCAACCTCGATTGCAATCGTTTTGAAAACAAAATTCGTGGCATAAATCTGGCAATGCGGATGGGGATTCGAAACCCCCACCACCTTGCCCTTGTTCTCGAATATCAGGACATGGTTCACTTCCGCCCGCGCGCCGAACTCGCGATACTCCGTCTGCCAACAGCGAAGCACTTCGCAAATTTGCTCTGGCGGCAATTCGGCCAGGGTGATGTTATGCAGCGGGCTATAGCAAACGACGCGAGCCTTCCCCTCAGCCGCCCGATTTCGATAGATGCCTGGTGGAGGCTGCAACTCGCGAGGCGCATCGAGCGATACGCACGGCAGGTCGTTGTCGAACGTGAATATCGTGCGGTAGTCCGGGTTTCGCGCGCCGCTCACCCTGGAATTACCGGGACACAAATAGCAATCAGCGGCATACGACGGCGCCTCGTCCGCCGCAGAATGAACCACCGTGTCGCCAGTCCACGGCCGCTGATTCCGATGGGCCGCAATGATTACCCACTCTTCGCGCAATGGGTGCCACCGCTCTTCCCACTGGCCCGAGGCTACGCCGGTTTGGTTTGCAATTGACGGCACGATGCCGATTGTAACAAGCGTTACATCGCGCTTCGACCTTCTTTCGCAAACGCACTAGCCAACACCCCCAATTTCGGATTGAATGGTGGCACCTTCAGGGCCGTTCGGTCCATCGCGCCCTGTGTTATAGGGCGGCGATCGGTTGGCATTCTCTTCGGAAGGTTCAAGGCATGAATCTCACAGCCATCGACTGGGTCATCATGGCGGTGTACCTGGTCTTCGTATTGGGGATCGGGTTCTGGCTACGCCGATCGATCCGCACCAGTACCGATTTCTTCCTTTCCGGCCGTTCCATTCCCGCATGGGTCTGCGGCCTTGCATTCATCTCCGCCAATTTGGGCGCTCAGGAAGTGATCGGCATGGGCGCGTCGGGAGCCCAATACGGCATCGCGACGAGCCACTTTTATTGGATTGGCGCGATCCCGGCGATGGTTTTCGTTGGCATCTTTATGATGCCGTTTTACTACGGCTCACGTGCCCGTTCCGTCCCCGAGTATTTGAAGCTGCGGTTCGATGAGAAAACGCGCGGCTTCAATGCGATCACATTTGCGGTGATGACGGTGTTCTCGTCGGGGATTTCGATGTACGCAATGGCGAAGATCATTAAATCGCTTCACCTGTTCGATGAAGCCTTCGCCTGGGCCCATGTCGCGCCAGAGCGAATCTTTGACGCTTCGATTCTCATCTCTTCGTTGATCGTGCTGATCTACATATTCCTGGGCGGCTTGACGAGCGCAATTTACAATGAGGTGCTTCAGTTTTTCTTGATCGTGGCAGGCTTTTTGCCGCTGGTGTGGCTGGGACTGCGAAACGTCGGAGGTCTTTCGGGACTTGCTGAAAAAGCGCCGGCCGGGTTTATGCATTCCTGGAAAGGAATGTCGAACACCGCAGAAAACCCGCTGGGCATCGAATGGTTCGGCCTGGCGATGGGGTTAGGATTTGTGCTTTCATTTGGCTACTGGTGCACCGATTTTCTTGTTGTGCAGCGCGCCATGGCGGCGGAATCGATGAGCGCGGCGCGGCGCACGCCGCTCATTGCAGCGGTACCCAAGATGTTTTTTCCATTCCTGGTTATCGTGCCAGGAATCATCGCAGTTTCATTGCCCTCCACAGTTCCGATGCCGAATACCGTTGCAAGTGATGGCTCGACGAACGCACTTGCGCGAAAGGGCATCATTCCTCAAAAAGTTGACGAAAAAACAGGGAAACCGGAATTTGATACGGCGGGCAACCCAGTGCTCGATTACACACTGGCAATCCCAAATATGTTGATGTTTTACTTTCCGACAGGCATCCTCGGATTGGGGCTTACGGCCTTGTTGGCAAGCTTCATGTCCGGCATGGCGGGAAACGTAACGGCGTTTAACACCGTGTTTACTTACGACATCTACCAAAGCTACATACATCCTGGCGCGACCGACCGCCACTATCTGTGGATTGGTCGCATTGCCACAGTGGGAGGTATCGCCTTATCTATCGCAGCGGCTTATGCGGCAATGCAATCTGAAAACATTATGAACATGCTGCAGCTGGTGTTCGGATTTGTGAATGCTCCCCTGCTTGCCACATTTCTTCTGGGCATGTTTTGGAAGCGGGCCAGCGCGAATGGAGCATTTTTTGGACTGCTTGCCGGCACGGCGGCAGCAGCGATCCACCACGGGCTGACCTTGCCGGAAGGCGCGGCCTGGGGCATCAAAGGAGGTTGGTTGACGGGCGGCAGTTGGATCGCTCACACGTACCACAGAGAGATGGCCGCAAACTTCTGGACGGCGATTTGGGCATGGGCCATCTGTTTCATAGTGACCGTCGTCGTGAGCTTGTTTACCGCTCCGCGCGATGAGCGGGAACTCGTTGGTTTGGTCTACTCGCTGACGGAGCGCCCCAAGGATGAAGGCGGTAGCTGGTACAATCGACCGATTACACTGGGCGTTGCCGTACTGTTGATGACCGTCGCGCTGAACTTCTTCTTCTGGTAATAGCGTTCCATTCTGGTGAGGGCTTCAAATATGCGACTCGATATTCGCTTGCCAATAGGCCTGATGTTCGCAGTGATCGGTGCGCTCCTCACCGTCTATGGCATCGCGTTTTCCGACAACGCAATCTACGAACGATCGCTCGGAATTAACATCAACTTATGGTGGGGAGCGATACTATTGGCGTTCGGTGTGGTGATGTTTTGGTTGGGCCGGCGCGGAACGTCATCCGTCCAGCCGGCAGATGACACCGCCGAAGGCCGCAACCTGGAACAGCGCGAGGCGAACGTCGAATCGGCCGGCCGAAAACGAGGCGGTCATTAATCCTGTTCGTCCGACCGGACGAAGCCTCGCCGACTACCTCGAATCTGGTCACACGCCGGCAGCCCCCGGCTCCGCCGGGGTTTGGATCACACGATGTGCGCACCGCGGGCAGGTCGAGTGGTGATAACCGTCGGCTCGACCCCGGTTTTCTTCTCGTAACCCGCCACGATCGAATCCGCGACCTTATTCGCTAGGCTCGTTTCCACCAGCGAGACGGTGCAGCCGCCGAATCCGCCGCCCGTCATTCGTGATCCGATCACGCCGCCAGCAGGCCCAATTTCTCCAGCAATTTCAACAAGCGAATCGAGCTCGTCGCAGCTAACTTCAAAATCATCTCGCAAAGATTCGTGGCTGGCGTACATCAATTGGCCAACTTTGCTCCACTCGCCGGCTTTGATCGCGGTCGCCGCAGTCATTATGCGGGCAATCTCCGTAACGGCGTGGCGAGCTCGCCGAAATTCCACCGCTTCGAGTCTCGGTTGGGCACCCATCAACTGTTCGAGCGACACATCCCTCAACGATTTCACGCCGAGTTTTTTAGCAGCCGATTCGCACTTTGAGCGCCGCTCCGCATACTCGCCACCCGAGAGTTCATGCTTTACGTTCGAATTAATAATCAGCACCGTAATATTCGGATCGATGAACGGAATTTGCTCAATTTGTTGGGAGCGACAATCGAGCAGCATCAAATGGTCCGCCTGGCACATCGTGGAAGCGAACTGGTCCATGATGCCGCATGGCACGCCCGCGAACTTATGCTCCGCTTTCTGGCAAAGTAGCGCCTTCGTTGCCAGGTCGAGCGTCGTGCCAGTCATCGACTCGATGAGAGTTGCCGTGGCAACTTCAAACGCGGCACTGCTCGAAATCCCGCCGCCGACCGGGACGCTCGACTCTACCACCGCGTCGAAGGAAGTTAATCGCACATCGCGTTCCAGGAACCCCGACACGACGCCGGCAAAATAATTCGACCAATGGCCTCGCTTTTCATGCGGCCGCGGCGAGGCCAGCGAGACGGTTACTTCGTCGTTCGTCGCTACGCTAAAAACGGCAGCGGTGCCGTCGTTCGTCGGCTTGGCGTCTGCTGCAACGACACAGTAGCGTTCAATCGCCATCGGCAGTACGAAGCCGTCGTTGTAGTCGATGTGCTCCCCAATCAGATTCACCCGACCCGGCGCCGCGGCAATCCACTTTGGCCTTCGGCCAAACCGCGCGGTAAACGTTCCCGAAGCGTTCTCGACGAGTTGTTCCAAACCGCGTTTTGTCATGCGGGATATTGTAACTTCTACGTGGCGTTGAGCCACTGCGTCAGCAAGTACGTGGGGATTAAAAATGAAAGCACCACGAATCCCCAATACGTTCCGTACTCTCCCGCGTATCCCACGCACAGCGCGGCGTCCAGCACGATCAGCGATTGCACGCAGTGCCGCACCGCGGCCTGAACCCGTGAGGGAGACGGCTCAAAGATCGCCAAAATGCATCGCCGCACAATGATCAGCCCAATCGCCGCCCACAACAAATACCATTTGCTGAATGAAATCTCGAGCGGCGGCCGGTTGTAGGTCAGCGGCGGCAGAAACGTGAGCAGAAGAACGCCACAGACAAGCGTCGAAAAACCAATCAACAACCGGCTCCGCGCACTTCGCCGCGCGTCGGTCCTTGCAAAAATCGTAACACCCAAAATGTATGTGCCGACTCCCCCCGCAATCAAAAGTTCCGAGCTGCCCCACGGAATCAGAAACAGACTCATACCCAGCAGCACATTCAAAAACCGACACTCTCCCATTAGGAGCGGCGCCAACCGCGTGCGCTTGAGTGCACCGTCGTACAGCAATAGAACGATCGCCAGCAGCGAGGCGACAACGCCTGGCCGCCAATCGTTTGCATGAAGTGTGACGAACCACCCCAGTGCAACGCCAGCAGTTAACATCGACCAGCCGACAACCGTCGCACTCCGCAGTGAAATCCGCCCAGATGGAATCGGCCGTCCCGGCCGCTCAACGGCATCCACGTTGGCGTCAAATACGTCGTTCAGCACCATCCCGCTTAAGTAAAGCAGACAGGAAGCCGCGACGAGCATACCAAAGTCTCGCTCCTGCTCCGGCTCGATGCCCCGTTGCGTGACCACGAAGCCCATCGTGACGTCCGCCGCTGCCGTAAAGACGTTCGGCAACCGCAGAAGCTGAAGCCAGGCAGTAACGCGTCGCATCATGCTAATTGCCGGCCAATTGCTGCGTCAGAAATTGCTTGGCTTCCCGCGCCGCAGCATCGGGATCATCGAGATAGGGATACAGTTCCACCGTAAGCCAGCCGTCGTATCCAGTTTTGTCGATCTCCGCGAGCGTCGCCGCAAAATCGATTGCCCCGCGCCCCGGCACCAAATGTTGGTGAACCCGCGTCGCGGCGATGTCCTCCAGGTGATAATGCACCGTGTACTCCGCCATTTTCGCAATCCAATCCTGCGGATCTTCACCAACGCAGTAGGCATGGCCCACGTCGAAATTCAATTGCACCATCGATGAGTCGACACGCTCATGAAATTCGAGAAACTGATCGAAGCGTTCGATGAGCAACTCCGGTTCCGGTTCGATCAAGATCGGCACGTCGTAGTGATCGGCCCATTCGACGCACGGCATGAACTCTTCGTAAAAGATGTCGAACGCCTCTTTACGAGTCTGCCCCTCGGCGAGCGGTCCACCCGGTTCGGTCGTAATGTGCGGCGCGCCAAGATCGACGGCCAGCTTAAGCGCCCGCTTGGTGTGCTCACGGCGAATTGCACGATAGTGCGGATCGGGGTCAATCCAACTCGGATGCCAATACGGTTGCCGTAAATCTGCGATCGCGTTCATCATGAACGCATTGATGTTCGAGATCGTCAGCTTATGTTTCGCCAGTGCATCACGAATCGCCCGCTTCTGCACTTCAAGCAGCCCCGCCGGCCAGGCATGCGGCACATCCGCCAGCAATTCGATCCCCGTGTAGCCCAGCGCCGCCACGCGCGCGATCGCTTCCTCAATCGGGTAACGCAAGTAGGCGTTTGAGCTGAAAGCAAGCTTCATCAGAAAGGACCAATGACCAATTCTCAATGACCAATACGAGCGACGACCTGGTTGGTCATTGGTGCTTGGTCATTGGTAATTCCTATTTCCGGCTCTCTCGCCACACAGGATCAAGATGCGAGTCATCCGACTTGGGCCACCGCGTGAGCGTCACCTTCTGCCGGGTGTAGAATTGAATACTCTCGGAGCCTTGAATATGCAGATCGCCGAAGAACGAGCGGTTCCACCCTGTAAACGGAAACCAAGCCATGGGGGCGGGCACACCCACATTGATACCGATCATGCCCGCGTTGAAATGCTGCTTAAACTGGCGGGCAGCGTAACCACTGCGCGTAAATATCACCGCACCGTTGCCGTACTCGCACTCATCGCCGACAGCCAGCGCCTCGTCCAGGTCGCCAGCGCGAACTACCGAAAGTACCGGGCCAAAGATTTCTTCTTTCCACACCCGCATCGAAGGTTTTACGCGATCAACGACGCTGGGCCCCAGCAAAAAGCCTTCGGATTTGAAATCCCGCCGACCATCGAGCGCCACGTTCGCGCCATCGCTCTTAGCGATGTCTAAATAACTCGCCACCTTATCGCGGTGCTCCGCACGGATAACAGGGCCCATGTCGACGCCTTCATTGCCGTCCGTAGGCCCAACGCGCATCTTACCCGCATAATCGACTAAACCTTGCACGACGGGATCGCCCGCCTTACCGACCGCGACCGCCACACTGCCCGCCATGCATCGTTGGCCCGCACATCCGTAGGCGCTTGCCGCGAGTTGCTTCACAGTTTGGTCCATGTCGGCATCCGGCATGATAATGAGGTGATTCTTCGCACCGCCCGCCGATTGCACACGTTTGCCGTTCGCCGTGCCGCGCTCGTAGATGTACTTCGCAATGGGTGTCGAGCCAACAAACGAAATCGCCGCGACTTTCGGGTGATCGAGCAACGCATCGACACACTCTTTGTCGCCATGAACGATGTTGAACACGCCGTCCGGCAAGCCAGCCTCAGTGAGTAGCTCGCCCGTTCGAACCGCCGATAGCGGCACCTTTTCGGATGGCTTCAGCACAAACGTGTTGCCGCAGGTGAGCGCAATCGGAAACATCCACAGCGGCACCATGAACGGGAAGTTGTACGGTGTAATTCCCACGCATACCCCAACCGGATGGCGAATCGCGTCCGCGTCCACATCGGTCGCAATGTTCGGCAGCACCTCGCCCATAATCAGGCTCGGAATTCCGCACGCGAATTCGACCACTTCGATGCCGCGATTAACCTCCGCCCGCGCTTCCGCAAGTGTCTTCCCGTGTTCACGGGTGACGATTGCCGCGAGCTCTTCGAAGTTTTGCTCGAGCAGGGCCCGAAAGCGAAACATCACCCGTGCCCGCTCGACGACAGGCGTGTTGCTCCAAGCCGGTAGCGCTGCCGCCGCCGCCTCAACAACGCGGCCAGTCTCCTCGGCCGTCGCGTAACCCACGCGGCCAATCACTTTGCCGGTGGAAGGGTTGTAAACATCGCCCGATCGCTTCGCCTTGAGCTCTGTCCACTTGCCATTGGAGAGCATAGGAACTGCTTCGAGCGACGGCGCGGTTGTGGTTGCCATAATTTTCGCCTTCCAATCGTTGGCGAGCCTGCGCTCGCCATTGAGACTTCAAAAACTCGTGGGCCCGGCCCACTCTACCACGTTCGTTTCGACCTGTTATATTAGCAGTTTCCCCACAGGCAGTCAGCCGGCAAGCTTCGGCTCGCCGTTCCGAACACTTTTCGCCCTCGAGGTTTCCCATGGCCCGCATCGTTCGTGGTGGTTTGATTCAGGCGACACTTTGCGAACCCGCCACGTCGCCGGTCGAAAAAATCAAAAAGGCGATGATCGACAAGCACGTCGCCATGATCGACGACGCCGCCAAAAAGGGCATCGAAGTCATCTGCCTGCAGGAGCTCTTCTACGGCCCCTACTTCTGCGCCGAACAAGAGATCAAGTGGTACAACCTCACGGAAAAGGTGCCTGATGGTCCAACCACCAAGTTAATGATGGACCTCGCCAAGAAGCACAAAATGGTCATCGTCGTACCGATGTACGAGGAAGACCTTCCTGGCGTGTACTACAACACCGCCTCGGTGATCGACGCCACCGGCGAGTATCTCGGCAAGTTCCGCAAGATCCACATCCCGCATTGTAACCCAGGCTTCTGGGAAAAGTTCTACTTCCGCCCCGGCAACCTCGGCTACCCCGTGTTCGAAACAAAGGTCGGCAAGGTCGGCGTCTACATCTGCTACGACCGCCACTTTCCCGACGGTGCCCGCTGCCTCGGCCTCAACGGAGCCGAGATCGTCTTCAACCCTTCGGCAACAGTCGCCGGCCTTAGCGAATACCTATGGAAGCTCGAACAACCGGCCCACGCCGTCGCCAACCAATACTTCGTCGGCGCGATCAATCGCCCCGGCTGGGAAGAACCCTGGCGCATCGGCGAGTTCTACGGCCAAAGCTACTTCGTCGACCCGCGCGGCCAGTTCATCGCCCAGAGCGACAAGCGCGATAAAGACGATCTAGTCATCGCCGACATGGACTTCGACATGATCCGCGACGTCCGCAACGTCTGGCAATTTTTCCGCGACCGCCGCCCGGAAACCTACGGCGCGATCACTGCACTTTAAGAGATAACCGAGCCATCTTGGCTCGGCCGTAATATCGCGATCGCCCAAACACCCACGATCGATCCAAGAATCGCACCTGCGATCACGTCGCCGACGAAGTGGTAATCCATCGCCACGAGCGCAACGAGCATTGGCACGGCCAGGATCGCGTAAAGCCAACGTCCGCGCGGCAGCGTCAACCAAAACACTGCTGCAAACGCCGAAATCCTCGTTGCGTGCCCTGACGGAAAACTCCCGATATCATCGCCAACCTGAAACGGATGAAACCCGTACGCGCCGGTGCCAATCAGCGACGGATTATTATCCCGCCACGTCTCGGGCCAGTACCTCCCGCACAAATCCCCCAGCGACTCGCGAAACTGATCGGCCACGATCAGACTCACGCACGCCAGAAACAACACGTGCTGCCATCGTCGCCACGGCCCAAACGCACGCCGCACCGCCAGGCCGATTAAAACGAGCGGCGACCAACTCTGCACGAGCGGCGGCGGCTCAGTCAGCCAGCGAAACTCTTCGACTTTAGCGATTTCATGGTTGTGCACGAAATACGCGACCGGACGGTCGACGAAGTAGTAACAAACTACCACCAAAGCAACACAAACCAGAATCGCAAGAATCGATTGCCTTAGAAGGCGATTAAACGGTTCGACTTGGTCGGACGCCAGGCTTTTAGTCATCGACGCGACCGAGCTGCCTAGGACCACCGATACGCATCAGCAACAGGTAGCTGACGAATGACAGGCCGAAGCTGGCGAACCAAGCGAACGTGTAAATATGCCCGAAGAAATCTGGCACTCGGATTAAGTCGGGAGCTGCCGTCGCATCACCGCGGAGCGCGACAACACCAATCACGGCAAAAAAGCCGGGTAAGCAAATCGAAATCCCCAACAGCAACGCGATTATTGCCATCCAATTGAAACCGCCCGAGTACCAGTAAGGCCCGTGCTTTTTGTACAAGCCGGCCTGATCGAGATGTGTCCGCCGAACGAAGATATAGTCAGCAATAAGCACTCCACCGACTGCGCCGAGCAGCAACGAATACCCAACTAGCCATTTGTCGATGTACACCGAAGCGTTTTCCAAAATCCGCCACGGCTGAATCAAAATGCCGATGATCCCCGTAATCAATCCGCCAACGCGAAATGAAATCACCTTCGGCCAAAGGTGAGCAAAATCGTTCGCCGGACTAACCACGTTCGCCGCAATATTCGTGGCCAGCGTCGCAACCACAAGTGACACCATCGCCACGATCAAAACCGCCGGATTTTTGAATTGAGCCAGCAGAAAGATCGGATCCCACAGATTCTTCTTCGCATCCGCCGGCAGATCTTTATAGATAACGAAGGCAGCCGAAGTAACAGCTACACCGATGAACGAGTACAACCCCATCGTCGTCGGTAATCCCAACACTTGGCCGCCGATCTGATCGCGCTGCGAACGCGCGTATCGGCTGAAGTCCGGGATATTAAGCGCGAGCGTCGCCCAAAAACTCACGTTCCCCGTCAGCGCAAGCAAAAAGTAATTCCAAAATTGCCCGGCCTTCGGTTGCCCCGCCTCAAACTGCGAGGGGTGAGACAGCATGTCCCCGAACCCACCCGCCGCTAAATAGGCCCAAGCCAACAACAGCAACCCCAGCGCGATCAACAACGGCGCTTTGATGTTCAGCAACACGCGAATCGATTCGATTCCCTTGAAGATCACGAACATATTGATCAACCAAAAGAACAGAAAGCATCCGAGTTGCGCGGCGTTAATTCCCAAGTGCTCGATCGGAGCGAGGTCCTTCCACCCGGGAAAGAAAACGCCGCCAATCGCGTAAATCGCCGCGCCCCCAATCCACGTCTGGATTCCGAACCACCCGCACGCGACGAGCGCACGTAACAACGCTGGAATATTCGCGCCACGTATTCCAAACGACGCCCGGCAATAAACAGGGAACGGAATGCCGTACTTCGTCCCCGCATGCGCGTTGAGCACCATCGGCAACAGCACGATCACGTTGCCCAAGAAAATGGTGAGCACCGCCTGCCACCAATTCATCCCCTCGTTAATCAGCCCCGCGGCTAACATGTACGTGGGGATGCAAGCCGACATGCTGATCCACAGCACCGCGATGTCCTTCATCCCCCAACGTCGCCCCGCACGCGGCACCGGAGCCATGTCGTGGCTGTAGTACGGCGAACCGGAAACATCTTCATTCAGTTCGACGATCCCATCGCTAGCGGTCGTCGATGGCGCAGGGCGATTCATGTGGGGCCTTTGAAAAAGTGACGCTTGGAAAAGCGACTCCAGTTAATCCTGCCGGGCGAAAAGAATCAACGCCAAGCCGCGTCGATCTGACCTTTTGGTTAGGCCGCCCCGCCGTAGCGATTTCTGGCCGTCCGAGTTAAAATCACGGTTTGCTATCCATTTAACCGATTCGCCCGGGAGCCTTGCCGTGGCCATTGATTTGAAGCATTCCCTGCCGATCTGCGATCACTCCCCCGCCCCGTACGACGGACCGTCGAAGGACGAGGTCCTGGCCCTCCGCCATCAGTATCTGTCGCCCGGCATCATCACGTACTACCGCGACCCGCTGATGATCGTCGAAGGCCACATGCAATACGTGTGGGACGAATCCGGCAAGCAGTATTTGGATTGCTTCGCCGGCATCGTGACGGTTAGCGTCGGTCATTGCCATCCCAAAGTAATCGAACGCGTCAAAGAGCAGACGGGCAAACTGCAGCACACGACGACGATCTATCTCCACCCAACAATCGTTCAGTTCGCCGAAAAGCTCGCCGAGAAAATGCCGCCGGGCCTCACGCGCTCGTACTTCACGAACAGCGGAAGCGAAGCGAACGAAGTCGCGATCCTCTCGGCCCGCGAGTACACCGGCAACCAGGACGTCATCGCCCTCCGCAACGGCTACCACGGCGGCACGTCCGTCCCGATGAGCCTCACCGCCCACGGCAACTGGAAGTTCCCAAGCAACAATGGCACGAACGTCCACCACACGCTCGCCGGCTATTGCTACCGCTGCCCGTTCGGCCTCGAGTACCCATCATGCGGCGTTAAGTGCGCCCAAGACATCAAAAACGTCATCCAATACGAAACGCCCGGCGAAATCGCTTGCTTCATCGGCGAACCGATCCAAGGCGTCGGCGGTACCGTCACGCCACCCAAAGAGTTCTTCAAAATCATCTACGACATCGTCCGACAACACGGCGGCATCTGCATCGCCGACGAAGTCCAAGGCGGCTTCGGCCGCACCGGCCACCACTACTGGTCGCACCAGAACTACGACGTCGTGCCCGACATGATCACGATGGCCAAAGGCATCGGCAACGGCATCCCGCTCGGCGGTATGACGACCACGGTCGGCATCTCCGAAGTTATGAAGAAGCGCGTCCACTTCAACACGTTTGGCGGCAACCCGATCAGCATGACCCAGGGCCTCGCCACGCTTGAAATCATCGACGAAGAAAACATCCAACAGAACGCGCTCGAAGTCGGCACGCACCTCAAAGACGCGCTCAACGAGCTGCAAGAAAAGCACAAGATAATCGGCGAAGTCCGCGGCATGGGCCTCATGCTCGGCGTCGAGCTCGTCCGCGACCGAAAATCCAAAGAGCCCGCCAACACCGAAGCCGCCGACGTCATGGAACGCATGAAGGAACGCAACGTCCTCATCGGCAAAGGCGGCCTCTTCGGAAACACACTCCGCATCAAACCGCCAATGTGCATCACCATAGACGACGCAGACTACATGGTGGCGATGCTCGACGAAGTCCTATCTGAACTAGGCGCGAAAAAGAAATCTTAGACAGGATTTACGGGATCGACAGGTAGCAGGGAGATTTGTTGAGCACATAAATGCAATACGAGGCGCTTACCAAAGACATCATTGGGGCGGCATACGCCGTATACAATGAAATGGGATTTGGGTTCCTCGAATCCGTCTATGAGTCGTGTCTGGTCATCGAATTGATCGATCGCGGTTTGATTGCTGAAGTTCAAAAGCCAATAGAAGTTTGTTATCGCGGACAGGTCGTTGGATATTTTGATGCCGACGTACTGGTCAACGACTTAATAATTGTCGAACTAAAATCGGTACGACAACTCATCGAAGCGCATGAAGTTCAGCTAGTAAACTATCTTACTGCAACCGGCAAGCCGGTAGGTCTCCTCATCAACTTCGGCCCGGACGGAGTCAACGTCAAACGCAAAGTCCGCGAACTGCCAACTCCAATCGTAACAGTGAAGTAATCCTGTCTATCCTGTAAATCCTGTCTAAAAAGAATCTCGTCAAAAGTTGCGCCCATGCCAACGCTACAAACTACGGTAAACGGCCTAAAACTCCCCAACCCCTTCGTCATCGGTTCCGGTCCCCCGGGAACCAACGCCAACGTCATTGGCAAAGCGCTCGACGAAGGCTGGGGCGCCGTCATCTGCAAAACGGTCAGCCTCGACGCCAGCAAGGTAATCAACGTCCAGCCGCGCTACGCCCGTCTCCGTAGCCGCGAATCCGGCGAAATCTACGGTTGGGAAAACATCGAGCTCATTTCCGATCGCAGCTTCGAAACCTGGATCGAGGAGTTCAAACAGGTTAAGGACAAATACCCCGAAGGCATTCTGATTGCCTCGATCATGGAGGAATACAATCACGACGCCTGGCACGAAATCGTCGAGCGCTGTCAGGACGCCGGCTGCGACGCCTTCGAACTCAACATGTCCTGCCCCCACGGCCTGCCCGAGCGCAAGATGGGCGCCGCCATGGGTGAGAACCCCGATATCTTGTCCGAAGTCTGCGGCTGGGTAATGGAAGTCGCGAAGATCCCTGTCTGGGCCAAAATGACGCCCAACGTTACGCACATCGAAGACCCAACCCGAGCCTCACTCAAAGCAGGTTGCGACGGCATCGCCGCCATCAACACCATCCGCAGCGTCCTCGGCGTCGATCTCGAAACTCTCAGGCCAGAACCTAGCGTCGAAGGCTACACCACGCCCGGCGGCTACTCCTGCCAGGCCGTCATGCCCATCGCACTTCGTATGTGTATGGAAATCGCGAAGGTCATCAAAACCGAATTCCCAGGTCGCACCCTTAGCGGCATCGGCGGCATCGAAACCGGCACCGACGCCGCCCAGTTCATTCTCTTAGGCTGCGACACTGTCCAGGTTTGCACCGGCGTCATGAAGTTCGGCTACCCAATGATCAAAGAAATGAACGAGCAGCTGCTGGCCTTCATGGAGAAGCATAAGTTCGAACGGCTCGAAGATTTCAAGGGCCACAGCCTTCAATACTTCACCACGCACGCCGACCTCGTAAAACGCCAAGCCGAGGCCCGCGCCGCCAAAAAAGCCGAACACGCCAAGAAAATGATCAAGTCCGACGAAGAGTGGCAGGGCGACGACTTCGTCAAACAGACAGACGCCCTCGCCCGCGGCTAGGCGCAAAAAAATCGTCGGCCGCTCGCGTTAGACCGAGCGGCCGACGATGACAACGCGGAAATAAACGTGTTACTTACCGCACGTTTCTCACGCTGTTGTCCAATTCTTGAAATGCCATCCTGACGTGGTCTTGGTGGTTCTTCCACGTAGGAAGGTCAGCCTTCTTGAGTTCGCTGAGCGCTGTATTCGCACGATCGCGGGCGGCCTTCACCAACTCGAGTTGCCGATTGACGGCATCTCGATCGGCGCCTTGGGCTTTCGATGACTGGGCTTTCAGATCGTCAATTCGCTTATCGTAATCCGAAAGCTTCAATTCAGCTTCGCGCACGAAAGTGTCCCGATCCTGCGTGTCCTTGAACTGCTGCTCCGTGGTCTTTAAGTTAGCGACCGCCGCGGCCTCTTTGTCCTTCGCATCTGCGATTTTCTTAGTCGCATCGACTTGCGCGTCGGCAACCTTTTCGTTGGCACGAATGTCACGAACATCAACTCGCGTATCGACAGGCTGATCCGTTATAACGGGCTTGGCGGCTGTATACTCTTGCGCATTGCGCTGGGCATCCGCCACATCGTTCTTTGCCCCTTGAACCGCCTCTTGCGTATTCGCATGGGCCTTGTCCAACTTCTCCTGAGCGCTGGCCACATCTTTTCGTGATGTGGTGTCACTGCAGCCGACCATCATCGCCGACACCAGCCCCAAAATCACCAATGAAAGTAGATAGGTTCTCATCTCATGTCTCCGAAAAACTTGTCTCTGAACTCCGCGAAAACTGCGCTCACCCATGCGAGGCACGGACTTAGAACGCAATTGGCGTGCCGCGACAAGATATCCGGTCGAAAGGCGTCCAAGCTCACATTTAGCAGGTAGAAATCGCCTCCCAGGCCGAATCGCAACCCGGCAACGGACGCTACGATGCCAACCTGAATACTTGGCAATCAATCGCCGCGGGGTCAGAAATGGGTCGGCTTCCGATCAAGCAGTTTGCCATGTCCCAACTTGCCGACGAACTTGCCGTCGCGCACCATTACGGTCCCGCGAACTGTAACCGCCGTCGGCCGGCCTTCGACTTCCCACCCTTCGAAGGCGCTGTAGTCGACGTTCATCTGCTGCGTCTTCTGGCTGATCTTACCGCGGTAGTTCGGATCGTAAACCACGAGGTCAGCATCGCTACCCAGCGCGATCGTTCCCTTCCGTGGGAAAAGACCGAACAGTTTCGCCGCCTGCGTGCTGCACGCGTCCACAAACGTGCCGAGATCAATCCGGCCTCGTTTCACACCGTACGTGTAAACCAAATTCACTCGGTCCTCGACGCTCGGAATTCCGTTCGGGATTTTCGTGAAGTCCTCACGCCCCATTTCCTTCTGTTTGTTGAAGTCGAACGGCGCATGATCCGTCGCGATCGTGCTCACCATCCGCGAAGCAAGCGCATTCCAAATGGCATCCTGATGCCGCTTCGCCCGCAGCGGCGGCGACATCACAAACTTCGAGCCTTCAAAGTCTGGCTTCTGAGCGTAGGTTTCATCCAGCACCAAATACGGTGCAACCGTCTCGATCCAAACGTGCACACCCCGTTGCCGAGCCGCAACTGCATTCCAAATCGCGTCGCTATTACTCGTATGCACCACGTACACATGCGCCCCCGTCGCCTCGGCGAACGTCATCAGGTGATGCACGCCTTCCGCTTCCACCCGCACCGGCCGCGAAGGCTCATGCCATTCCGGCCCCGTTTTTCCTTCACCAATTAGCTTCTGCTGCATTTCACTCACGAGCTCGGCGTTCTCGCAGTGGGCGGTGACGATAACTCCCAACTCCTTCGCCAGCCGCAATGTTTTGTACAGCTCGTTGTCGTCGATCCCGAACGCGCCTTTGTACGCCAAGAAGATTTTGAACGACGCGATCCCGCGCTTCACAATCTCCCGCAATTGCTGCTCCGCCGACGCATCAAACCGCGACACCGCCATGTGAAAGGTGAAATCGCATGCCGAAATCCCCTCGGCCTTCGAAAGCCACAAGTTGAACCCGTCCATCGGCTCTTCCGCACGACTGGGGCAGCACATCTCAATGAGCGTCGTCGTCCCGCCAACGAGCGCCGCCCGGCTACCCGAATCGTAATCATCCTTCGAAAACGTCCCCATGAACGGCAGATAAATGTGCACGTGAGGGTCGATAAATCCTGGGAACACATACTTACCGCTGGCGTCGATCACTTTGGCATCTTTCGGAGCGATCAAATTGCGGCCGATCGCCGTAATCGTCTCCCCTTCGCACAAAATATCGGCCACGTACTGGTCCGTGGCAGTCGTAATCTGGCCGTTCTTAACAAGCAGCGACATGCACTCACCCTCGCGAAGTGTCGTTAAACGCCGAAATAGTTTGGCACTCAGTTATACATTCTCCGCCCAACGATCGCACCACTCCACTGCCCCACACTTCCACCCGCCTAACAGCCGGCGAGCTACGCCTCGCCGGGCCGCCCCACGCACAACATTCCTTGCCGCCCCCCCACCGCCGAAGTAGCATTCATCTGCACCCCGGCAAGTGCCCTTTGAAGAAAACCCCAGCAATCATGCCACGCGCACAACCGCAAGAACCGCCGCTACTGATCGATACGCACATCCACACCAACTATTCGGATGCGATCTCGAGCGTCGCGCGCATCGAGCGATTCTGTGTTCGCCGCGGCATCGGCGTCGCCGTCACCGACCACAACGAGATCCGCGGCTCGACCAGCATGTTCGAGCGGGAACGCGTGCCCGTGATACCGGCAATCGAAGTCGGCACCGAGGAAGGCCTCGACCTGCTGGTCTACTTCTCCGACCCCGACCTTCTCGAAGATTTCTTCCGCATCGCGATCGAACCGAACCTCCGCAGCCGGTTCATGGTCCGCTCCTGGGTTCAAGCAACCGACTGTCTCCGCATCGCCCACGAAATGGACGCCTACGTTTCGCTCGCGCACCCCTTCGCCCTTGGACGCAAATCGCTCGACTATCAGCACGGCCGCCGCGGCCAGCCGTTCGTCAAAACCATCATGGAGGCCGTCGACGCCATCGAACTCCACAATGGCGGCGTCCCCCGTCAGGCGAATCTCAAAGCCAGCAAGTACGCCGAGACCGCCGGAAAACGGCTCACCGTCGGCAGCGATTCCCACCGCGTCGGCACCATCGGCTCCTGCGGCACCTATCTAAACGCTGCCGGCCATTCTTCGGCTGCCTTGTTCCAAGCATTGCGCGCCTCGCGCGATTTGCAATTCAAGGTAAGAAACAACGCCTCGGCCGCCACGCTTCCCCTGCTCGGCATCATCGCGTTCAAACACACGCACCACTTCATGCGCCCTGGCCGCCGGCGGCACTAATCGCCCGCCGCTGATCCATCCGATTTCGGCCATCCGGCCCGCCTTTGCCAAGCGTCCCGTTCCCGCGGTAAGATAGACTCTGGCGTTCCATCCCACCTCTTTCCGACTCTCCGGAATTTCGCATGTTCGCACCATCAGTCAAAGCCCTGTCGTTGTCTGCCGTCGCATTGCTAGTCGCAACTCTCCCGTCCGCAATTCACGCCGCTACCCTAACGCCAGAGCAAACGGCCGAGTGCACAAAGCTAGGCCTCGATGAAAAACAAATCACCGAGCTCATCGACAAGCCGCTTTACAAATGCAACGAGTCGGAAGTTGACACCTACCTCAAGTTCTTGAGCGCTACAGAGCCGGACCTGCGAAAAAGAATCCTCACGATCGCCCGCAAAAACATCAACCAGCCGTACGAGCTCTATCTTTTGGGTGAAATGCCCTTCGAGCCATACGATCCCCAGCCCATCTACTGCCTCGGCAAAAGCGATTGCCTCGTTTTCACCGAGCACACGTACGCGATGGCCCTCTCCCACAACTGGCCCAGCTTCATGATGATGCTTCAACGCATCCGCTACCGCGACGGCCACATGGGTGTCGCCACCCGCAACCATTACACCGAAGCCGATTGGAACATTTCCAATAACTGGCTTGTGGAAGACATCACCAAAGAGCTCGCCGGCGACAGCGCCCAGAAATTCAGCGAAAAGATCGACCGCTCGAAGTTCTTGAAAAACCGCTACGGACTCACCGTCAGCGTGCCCGTCGAAAATCACGAGGATGAATACATCCCCTACGAAAAAATCGACCTCGCCCGCAGCCAACTCCAAGACGGCGACTTCGTGAACATCGTGCGAGCGACGAGCAAACCACATAGCTCCGTGCAAAACGAGGTGTACGGCGGCAGCGCGTTCGTCGGCCACGTCGGCCTCATCGGACACGGCCCCGACGGCGTCGTCCACCTCATCCACTCCACCGAACCGAAAGTCCGCGAAGAACCGATCGACGATTACATCAAACGGGCCACGAAAGACCTGGCCCAAAAAGATAAAGAAGGCAAACCCCGCTTGGTCGGCTTCAAGTTCTTGCGACTCCGCGAGGAACCGCTCAAGAACCTGCAAAAAGTCGACGGTGCCGATGCCCCCAAAGTCACGCTCCCGAACGGCCAAGGCGCGGCCTTCGACGGCGCGATCACGACCCCCGAATCAAAACGCTAACCTCGTTCGCAAACAGGCAGCCCCCGGTCTTGGATCCGCCGTGGCGGGCTCTGCCGAGGGTTTGCGTTGGCAACAGCGTTAGGCGTCACACGTTACGTCGCCTAACGCGGTTTCTTGTAACCCGCCGGCGGACTCACCACTTCGAAATCCGACCCCTTAATCTTCCGCAATTCCTCGTGCAACGCAGGAATCCGCGGATCGGGCGTCACCGAAATAGCCCAATCGATCCCATTGTCCGCCACGAACATCCCATACTCTTGCAGCGCGACCAGAATCGTTTCCACCTCGGGCGAATAATTGCTTGTGTCGAAATCTTTTCGCAGCCGCAAGCGTTCGCCCATTCGCGGCACGTTCACGTCATCCGTTTTGCCCGCATCGTGCGTTGCTGGGTAAACGTGCGCTTTGCGCGAGTTTTCGATCGTGACACGCAGCGCGTGCTCGATCTTTCCACGCTGCAATTCGTCATACCGCACCATCGCCGGAAACATTGGTAAGCCCGCCGCGTCAGCGGAAGTCCAATTGGCCGGCCGAAGCTTGTTGCTCGTGAGGTCGAAAATCGCGGCCCCGTCCGCCTTCCATTTACCGTCGACCTTGCCGATCTTGAAGAACTCGTAGAGCTTTTTATTCACTGGATCAACCACGATCGCATGGTGGTCGCCGCCGTCCTCCATATCGCGTTGTTGCAGTTGGTCGAGCGTGATTTTCTTTTCCTCTCGCTCGTACAGCACCGGCCAACCCTCAATCGGCATATTGTCCGGCACTGGGTACGGGCCTTTGTCTGATTCTTCCGCCATTTCGAGAAGTTCCACCTCGACCTTCGGCTGACTCGGCGGCACAAGAATAAACGCCATGTCAGGGTTGTACCGCATCGGCTTGTCTCCGCCGATCGAATCAATGAGCGCCTGCGAATTCTTGGCGACCGGCCAATCGGAAATCTTCGTATTCCAAGCGTTCTCAGCCGGAAAAACTTTCAGCTCAGCCAAAATCGCGTCTGCTTCCGGCGTGTTGAACTCCACCGGCTTCGTGATTTTGATTTTTTCAGGCGTAATTTCGACAGCGGATGCCGTAACACAAAGCATGGGCAACGAAAGAACACAAAGTCCGCGCAGAAAAATTCGCATCGATGTCCCCTCCAGAAAAGAATTGTCAGACGAGCGACGCCCAACCTAACCCGATCGCTGCATCACGTCCAGCATTCCCCCCGAAAGCCGTGAGGGGAATTTGCAGCGCAGCGACAATGTGTCTGCGTAGCGCAATCGAGTGAGAGCGCCGCTTATCGCATCGAAAAGATTTCGCCATGAAGGCGCGACAACTGCGATGCCTTAAGCGTTTTGCACGATCGATCGCAAGCAATCGTGAAACCGCCGCAACCCCTGCTCCATCGGCATCTGGTAAGGGCCTTGCAAGTTCTCTCCGCGATTCCAGAGAGTTTGACGTCCCGCCTGCAGCTTCACCGCAGCCCAATGATCCTCGCTCGTCACTTCATCGAGCACCGCGAGCCCCGCCTCCACATAATCGCGCCGCGTTTCCGCAATCTCGCGATCGAAGTAATACTCGCTCCGCAAACGCGTACTCGTTGGCGAAATTGGCGTGTACGTCGTCGTCACCATCGTGAACGGGTAGTACTCCACCAGCTGCCCCGGAAAAAGGCAAATCCAAATCGCCGCAAACGGCGGCCGATGTCCCGCCAGTACATCCAAAAGCACTTTCTGATACTCCGCAAACTTCGGCGTCGCCGCCGGCGGGATCGGCCAACGGACATTCATCTGCTCGCAAAAGAATCGATCGCCGCCTACGGCCTGAAAAGCGTTCCGCACGTCCGCCGCGTCAACAAACACGCGGAAGCCTGGATGCACCGCACCGATGTGATAATCTTCCAGATAAACTTCTAAGAAGTTTTTCCAGTTGAGATCGTGCTCCTCTTCATCCACGCGCTCGAGCACATAGTTCGACGTATCGAGCTCCGTCCAGCTCGCGAGCGGAGCCGCTTCGTGGTGAATCACACGCGGCCCAGCATACAACAGCCCATTCCACTCGGTAAGCTCGCTCTTCTCCAAATCCAAACATGGGTTTTCGTCGAAATGAGGCGCCGCAACCTGCCGGCCATCCAGGTCATACGCCCAGTTGTGCATCGGGCACACAATCTTCTTCGCATGCCCCGAGCCGCACATCATCTCTGCTTGCCGGTGCCGGCACGTATTCGAGACGAGCTGCGGCCGCCCATTATGACGCACCAACAGCTTGCCGACCTGCTGACCGCCCAGCGTGAAGTAATCGCCATCATTGGGAACCAGCGAAGTATGCCCTGAGTACTTCGGCCCAACAGCAAACAAGTGCTGCCGCTCGATTTCCAAGATCTCCGGATCGAAATACCACGAAATCGGCAATCCGACTTGCGAGTCGACTCGCGATTCGCGACCTTGAAAAGTTTGAGACATGCACCTATCCCACTACTTCACAACACAAATCATTTCGAACGTCGGATCGCTGGCGTACGGATTCGCCCCCGCCGCGAGCAACTTCTGACAAACTTCCAACGTCTCACGCGTAACTACTTCGCCCGGCATCAATAACGGAATTCCCGGTGGATAAAACATAACCATTTCCGCACACGTTCGGCCAGCCGCGTCTTCCCGCCGGACCATAGTTTGTTTCGCAAGTGCCGCATCTCGCGGGGCCATCGCCAAAGGCGGAATCGGCGGCTGCAACAAATGCGAATCCACATTTCCCGCGAGCGTAGCCTTTCCAACTCCAAATTTCGGCGAATTGCTGACCGCCTTCAGCCCTTCCACCAACCGTCGCGTCGCGGCTTCATCATCATTCGGGCTCAAGATGTAAACCACACTAAATTGGTCCGCCATCTCGTCTTCGACCTTGAATTCGGTCCGCAGGAACCGCTCAACTTCGTACCCATCCCACCCAGTTTCAGTGACATTCACTACGAGGCGCAATGGATCGATGGAATGCCCAGCCAACCGAGCGTCCCCCTCGACTCCGAACACACGCATTCCGTTGATGGCGGCAATTTCCTCTCGCAACTTCTGAGCAGCGATGCCAGCTTCTGCGAACAACGCCCGCCCCTCCCGCGCAAGCCACCGCCGTTGAACATCCAGCGACGCCAACAGCAGCAAGCTCGGACTGGTAGTCTGCAAGAAGTTCAGCGAGTGCTGAACCTCGTCAGCCGGCACGAGCGAATTCTTGCTCACATGAAGCTGGGCCGATCCGACGAGCGACCCCAACGTCTTGTGGCAACTCTGAACCGCCAAATCCGCGCCCGATTCCAGCGCCGACTTTGGCGCAAACCCCGGCATGAAACAGAAGTGCCCACCATGCGCTTCGTCGACAATCACCGGCGCGTTGCGAGCGTGGCAAACCGCGGCGACTTCTTCCAACTCGCGCGCCAGCCCATAGTAACTCGGCCGCGTCAACAAAACCGCCGACGGCGTCGGGTCCTTCTCCAGTGCGCTCTTAAGCGACGAAGCCGAAACACCCAGCGCGCCACACTCGGCAAGTACATCGTGCTTCACAAACCGCGGCAACGCGCCCGAAAGCACCAGCCCTGCAACGACCGACCGATGCACGTTGCGCGGAATCACCACCGTTCCGCCCGGCGGCACCGCGGCAAGCAGCGCAGTCGATATGCCGAGCGATGAACCGGCCGTGAGATAGAACGTCGATCCCGCGCCGAAGAGATCGGCCGCAAGTGTCTGCGCGTCGCGCACGCAGTGCGTGGGATGAAACGTATTATCGGTCGCGGTCATCGAAGGCAGGTCGAGCGCAAGGCCCGACCTGCCGACGAGTTCCGTAAGCTCAGGAGCGGCAAACCGCCCCCACTTGTGACCTGGAGTGTGGAATCCGTAAATGCCGGAGGCTACGTAGTTCGTGAGCGTCTCGTAGATCGGAGCCGGCTCATGATCGAGCCGTCCGTTCACTTACCGTTCACCTCAACCAAGATTTCCGAACCGTTGGTCGTGTCGACCACGGTCGTCTTCGTACGGCGAGTCTTGCCGTTCGTGTGGCCATTGGTCGTGTGACCGTTCTTATGACCATTCGCATGGCCATTGGTCTCGACGGTCGCCGAAACGCGTTCGATACGCATCGGTTGCATCGGCCGAGCGATGGTAGCCGGAGCAACGCCCGCCTTCATCGCCGACAGAATACCCGCCGCTTCGTAGTAGTTCGAAGCGTAGTGCAGCTGACCAGCCCGGAACGGCAGGCTCTTGAGGTCGTTCCGCATCAGGTTCGTATTGCTGCGAACCGCAACGACCGGAATGCCCTGCTCCACCGCGGCCAGCGTCGGCAAACCAATGCAGCCGTCTGGAATCACGAGGGCCGACACGTCTTCCGCCGTAATGACCGACGGATCGTACACGCCACTTGGGCTCAGCTGCACTTGCGGAGCCTTGTTCAGGCCCTTCAGTACGCAGAACAGGTAGGTCGACGAAATCACTTCGGCCGCCTTCCGTGGATCGACCACACCCCAGCTTTCACCACGGATAGCTTCGCTGCTCATCGTCGGAGCGTGAGCCGCCGGCACGTCGAGCACGCTCGAAACCAGGTGCGTGAGCACAGCTTCGACGCCACCCCACGGGTTCGGGCCGCCTTCGCCAAAATAGGCGCGGTGCAGCTCGACCGTGTCGATGTGCGGCGTGATCCGAGTCGCCAGGGCGACCGCATCGTACGAGCCGCGACGATCGCGGAGGATATCGAGCAAATGGCTAAGCCGCTCAACACGGCCAGTTACGCGGCCGGAATCAGAAACGCCGGTCAGCATGTGCAGCTCTTGCTCGAGCACGAGGACGTCGCTGATGTCCATGCCCAACGTAGCCCGGGCGCCTTCGGCACAGTTGATCGTTTGATCGACCACCTTGTCCGAGTCCTTGCGATGCTCGGTCACAAGCAGCACGCGGTTCTGGCGAACCTTCCGCAAACCGGCCGTGCCCATGAGCAGACGACAGATAATGCTGCCTTCCACATACAGGCTGTTCTCGGTCTGCTCGTTCACGTCCGAAGCGTTCACCACGTTCGGGTGCAGAATCAACTGATCGCACACGTTGGCGAGCAAACGAGCAGCCGGCGTGGCATCGCCCGCGTGGCCACCGATCGCACAATCAACGCCCGTCGGGATCAACATCACCGCGTTGAATGCGTTGGTGCGAGCGAGCCGACGTTGCCGATATTCGAACACGTTCGCTTCGGTGTCGTCCGAACCATAAACCTTCGGCTCAACCGCTTCGATTTCGCAGGAGTGGCCCGAGCGGCCCTTGCCCGTCACTGCCACGCGAATCGGCGTCGCCTCGGCGCCGAACGCAGCATCCGCGGCGTCCTTGAGCGTCGAAATCGGCGAACGGCCATTGAACAGTTGACGAACGTTAAGTTGTTGCGAGGAAACTTTCATCCTGTGCAGAGCTCCTAAAAGTAAATTGTCCTAATTGATGCCCGCCCAAGCTCTTATTGAGCTCAACGGCGGACATGGAGCGTCTCGGCTAGAAATCGGCGCTTGGCCTTTTGGTCGGTCGCTACGCGCGACCATCCGGCTTCCTGCTGGAATTCGATTCTGCTTTGACCAAAGAGCGAACAGATGGCCACCGGCAAACGCACGGCAACCCCAAGGTCAGAGAGAGCCGTCACACACAAAATGACAGGCTCGGTGAGATACTCAACGACGGATATGGTCGCGCCAGCCACTAAGGCACGGGGCAACCGGGATGTGGAGCACTTCCCACGTCAACGTCGGACGGCGAAACGGGCGGGTCGACCGCAACCGCCGCCGCAGCTTCAACATTCCAATGGTCAGTGCAAAGTTCAAGCTTTTTGCTTCCCTTAGATCAGGCTTTCCAGCCCGACTCTTCCAAGCACGTCGGGCTAAAGCCCGACGTACACAATCGGCGAATTCTCCTCGACACTTTCGAGAATACTTCGCGCTGGCAAATTCTACAATGCGGTGCTAGCGAGTAAAGATCGATTTTCCCCAGAAACTGAATTTCCTCTGATAAATTTTTCCGGCGCGCCGCTTGATGCACGCCGCGCGATGCCGCATGCTCTCGGTTGTCGTCCGTCCCTGTCCCCTGCATCCCGCATCCTGTCCCCGTCACCATGAAACTCGTCCGCTTCGGCTCGCCTGGCCGCGAACAACCCGGCATTCTCGACTCCGCTGGCAACGTCCGCGGCCTCGCTGGCATCATCAACGACCTCGCCGGCGACGCCCTCGCGCCAGCATCACTCGACAAGCTTCGCTCGCTCGACCTCAACAAACTCCCACTCGTCGACAAATCCACCCGCCTCGGCCCACCCATCGCGGGTACTGGCAAAATGATGTGCATCGGCCTCAATTACTCCGAACACGCCGCGGAAACTGGCGCCGCCATCCCCAAAGAGCCCATCCTCTTCATGAAGGCCACGAGTGCCATCGTCGGCCCGAACGACGACATCCGCATCCCCCGTGGCAGCACCCAAACCGACTGGGAAGCCGAGCTCGGCGTCATCATCGGCACGAAAGCCAAGTACGTCAGCGAGTCCGACGCCCTCAACTTTGTCGCCGGCTACTGCGTCTCGCACGACGTCTCCGAACGCTCCTTCCAAAAAGACCGCGGCGGCCAGTGGACCAAAGGCAAAAGCTGCGACACCTTCGGCCCCCTCGGCCCCTGGCTCGTCACCAAAGACGAAATCCCCGACCCCCAAAACCTCAAAATCTGGTGCGAGGTCGACGGCCAGCGCCGCCAGAACGGCAGCACTGCCACCATGATCTTCAGCGTCGAAAAGCTCGTCAGCTATCTCAGCGAGTTCTTCACGCTCTACCCCGGCGACGTCATCTCCACCGGCACCCCCAGCGGCGTCGGCATGGGAATGAAGCCCCCCACGTTCCTCCGCCCCGGCCAAACCGTCCGCCTCGGCGTCGAAGGCCTCGGCGAACAGCAGCAACGCACTGTCGCCGACTAACTAATCACTATGGAATGGAACCGAGATGAGCGTTCACCCCTGGCACGACGTCCCGCTGCCCGCCGATATCACCGACTGGTTCCCCGCCTACATCGAGATCCCCAAAGGCTCGAACATCAAGTACGAGCTGGATAAACCGACCGGCCTGCTAATCGTCGACCGCGTCCTCTACAGCACGGTCTACTATCCCGCGAACTACGGCTTCGTCCCCCGCACCTGGTGCGACGATGGCGACCCCCTCGACGTCCTCGTCCTCGGCGATGAGCCCGTCGTCCCCCAAGCCCTCATGCGAGCCCGCGCGATCGGCGTCATGCGGATGCGCGACGACAAAGGCCAGGACGACAAAATCATCGCCGTCCACGTCGACGATGCCGAGTATTCACACTACCGCGACGTCTCCGAGCTCCCGCCACACCGCATGAGACAACTGCCGCGGTTCTTTAAGGACTACAAAATCCTCGAAGACAAAATGGTAATGGTCGACGACCCGCTCGGTGCCGACGCCGCGATTCCCATTTTGAAAGAAGCAATCGAAGTCTATGCCGCCAATCGCGACGCCCTGATCGCCGGCCATCATCCATGACACGCTTCGGCGAGCCCGCTTCAGCGGGCGGGCGGTCTTAAGCCAGGCGATCGCGCCTCTGGCACGCCTCAACCGTCTTTTCAATCCGGCGATCCGGCACCAACCAAAGCAGCGCCACCAACACGTACAACCCGTTCGCAATCCATGGGCTCACGTAACTAAGCGGGATCGCCAGCACATACAGAATCGGCGAAATCTTCCCCTTCCAATCGTTGCCAATCGCGTCGGCCAGTACCTGGTTACCTCCCGGCGCCGCCAAAATCGTGCACTGCAAAATGTAGTACGCGATCGCGGCCATCAGCAAAACCACGCCATACATCGCCGTCGGCGTCGGGGCAAAATGATTGGCACCCATCCAGCCCGTCACAAACGGGATCAGCGACAACCAAAACAGCAGATGCAAATTCGCCCACAGAACCGCGCCCGTCACGCGTTCCGTCACCTGAAACATGTGATGGTGGTTGTTCCAATAAACACCGACGTACACAAAGCTCAAAATGTAGCTCAAGAGCGTTGGCACCACCGGCCCCAAGTCGGCCAGCGTCGGCGCATCGTACGGCACCTTCAGCGTCAGCAACATCACCGTGATGATGATCGCGAGCACACCGTCGCTAAAAGCCTCAAGTCGCCCCGTCTGCATCCGCGTTGCCTCTACCGTCTTCTTCCGATACGCCACAACGCTGGACTTTACTCTTTCCCAACCGCGTCTCGCAACTTTACCAAAGGCTTTAACTCACTGAAATCACCACCTTCTTCCAGCGACCGCCGCTGCACGCGATCCACCATATCCGCCAACCGGCCTTCCGCGAAAGCCAGCGGCATAATCGAGAGCGTCACCGATCCACCCTTCGGATCTGAAAACTTGACGGCCATCGATTCACTCCCCACCGGCTTCTTGTCGTTGGGCGTCACCAGCGACCATCGCCACCGGAGCCCGCCCGAAGTCGTTTCGTACAGCCGATGTTCCGTGCAAGCCCGATCTTTGCCCGCCTGCAAAACGATTTGCGGCTCATCATGAAACCACGCCTTTTGTTCTTTCGCGTCGTTCCATTGCGACCAGCACAATAGCACCGCGTTGTCGTCTAACCTCAGGGCCGCCCAAGTCGCCGCATTCTGGCTACCCGCACCGCCACTGCAATAATCGTCGATCGCAGGGTGCGCAGCCGGCTCTTTCACTTCCGTCAGCTTGTACCCGTCCGGCACATGGAACGCAAACAGCTCGGCCGGCGGCTCACTATTCGCGCGAATCACCGTGTATTCGTACGCCAGCACGTCTTCGCCGGACGACTTTCGATGCATCCCGACAACTCGGACCGGCAAACCATTTCGCGGGTCGACCCACACCCGTCGCAAAAAATCGTCGTGAGCGATCGGCTTCGATTCGTAGATATCCCGCATCACCCCATCCAGCCGTTCCGCGCCGACCCGCTCGAAATCTTTGGGAACCCCGTTGAGTAGCTGCTGCGCTTCATCCACCTGCAGTCCATTTTCGACTCGAAGCTCCGCATCGAGCGAATCACCGCCAGGCCCGATAACCGCCTCCTTCGCATCCGCCGACAACAGCAGGTTGCGACTTCCATCATTAGCAACCGTCACCCGCGACACGCGATTCAAATGATCGCTATTGGCGCCCAAGCTGAATCCGTAGGAAACCGTGTAATACTTCGCCGGCCGCTCGTAGTACCGTTCGACCGGAAAGCGAACCGTGGCCGTGCCAAATTCGGTTTGCATCCGTTGATAGATCCACCCCTTCACGTACAAGCTGTGCAATGCCTGCAGACGCTCGCGCAATCCATCAAGGCCATAAGCCGGCGTCGGCCTAAACATCTCGAGCCCCGCGATCCCGAGCCCCACGACCACCACCGCCGCCACCGCAGTGAACGTCGTCAGCAATCTCCCACGCCGTTTCGCCGGTGCCGGCGCCGCAAGCGGCAGCGCCGCCAACATTGCTTCCCGTCGAGCCGCATGCTCCCGATCAAACGCAGCGTACACATCCCGAAACATTTCTTCCGTCGGCGCATTCATCGAATCGACTCCTGATTTCGGCGCAAAATCGCGCCCGCGTGATTCCGAGCCCGCTCGAGCAACTTGTAAAACCCCGACTGCGACAACCCCAACAACTCTCTCGCAACCACCACCGGCTGCTCCTCCAAATAAAACAAATGCAATGCCATCCGCTCATCCTCCGGCAACTGCCGAATCGTTTCGCGCAGCTCCCCGATTTGTGGCTCCTCTCTCCGTGCTGCCGGCTCGACGCCCGACCACTCATCCGGCAACTCAACTTCACGTCGCGGTTGCCGCCGCCAATCGTGACCAGCTCGTCGCGCAATTTCGCATAGCCATGGCAGAAACCGATCGGTCTCGCGCAGTTGATGCAACCGCTGGTAAGCCTTCAGAAACACATCCTGCGCGAGATCTTCCGCCGACGCCAAATGGGCGGTCGCGTCATAACAAATCGCCCGCACCAGCCGCGCGTGCCGGTCATACAAAAGACCGAACGCCGACTGATCGCCATCTCGTGCCCGCACGACCAGCTCCGCCGTATCGCTCATCGGACCTCGCATTTCCTAAATCTCAATTCCCGCCCTGTCGGCTTCCCACAAGATAAGACGGGGCCAACGGCAAAACTCTACTAGGAAATCGTCGCCGGCAGTGCATTCGCACGCGCCCCAAGCCGCGGTCGCACTACGCGATCACATTCAGAACGCAAAGCACATCGAAATCCGTCACGCTTCGCGGCGTGAACGGAAAGTATCCCGGATTGCTTCCAACCGACCGCGTCGGCATCGCCGCTAGTTCCACCGCCGGTAGTCCCGCGCCTAGATGCGTCGGCACAAATCGACCCGACCCCGGCCCCGCCGCCAACCGCGCTTCAAGCGACCCCGCCTCCGGCTGTCCGATGCCATGGCTTTCGCTCACGGCAACCCCCATACCGATCACCGCATACCGCCGCCCCAACATCTGCCCAACGTGCGCCCCCGCCGGCCACCACGCAACTCGCTGCGGCCCAAACTGCCACTCAGCTTCGCCATACTTCAAGTGAAAGTTATGCGCAAACACCAACACCTTCCCTCTCCCGCGCTCGCGCTCGCGCTCAGCGATATACGCCAGGTTATCCGCCATCATCACGTCGCGCAGTCCAAGCAACTCCGCAATCCGATTGTCGCTCGCCCGCGCCATTCCCGCGTGATATCCCAACATCTGCCGACCAAGCGCCGCGTACCTCGCCGCCTCTTCAAAGCGATCAGCGCCACTCTTCGAAACAAGTTCCGGCCGCCGCATAGTAAGCTCAGTAATCAATTCCTCCGTTTCGATTCGCAGCGCGATGGCCTCAGACGACGAGCCAATCCCCTTCGTCGGATCAAACGCCACCGCAGGATCTTCCCACTGTTTGTCCTCACCCCACAACGGCTCCATCCGCTTACGCCGCTCTTCTCCACTCGCCGTGTCGATACCGCTCAAATAGTCGAGCACAAACTCCAGCAGCCTCCGCGGACTATCGGCCACGGTCATCTCGGTCGGGCTATCAAACCCATAAAATCGCAACTTCGCTACATGCGACGCATCGCCGTTGTACCCCCGCATCCATTCGATCAACTCACGATTCGCCGCCAACCGCCCAAATCCGTGGCTGAACCCAAGCTCCCACAATTCCTCATCCGAAATCGGCTCGCCCGAATTGAGATCCCCGCCCCCCACATATTCATTCACCACTCGCCCCCGCGGAAAACTGCTCTCAATCGCAATCGCACAATATCCATGCGCCTTCACCAATCGTCGAAACAACCGATTGCGAAACTGCAAAAACGCTTCAACGCCGTGCGTCGGCTCGCCCAGCCCAAGCAGCTGCACCTCGTCCCCCAGGTCCGCGACAACGCGGTCGACCGCAGATTCCAACGTCCCTTTCGATTCCAGTGAGAACGAAATCGCCTCGCGTACAATCCACTCATCAAGCGAGTCATATTGGCAGTCGCTCGACGCCATAAGGTCCATTCTTCCTCTAGTAAGCCGACAATAACCGGTGCGACAGCATTCAGCCAAGCGGCTCCCGGAACCAGGAAAAATTAATTTGGCCGCCCCGTCGAATTCGAATGCCGCCAAACGACTAACCACGTAAGCCCCAAACAAAACCAAGGAGCAGAGCCATGCAATTCCTGATGCTGATGATCCCCGGCGTCTACCGCGGCAACCCAAAGCTAGCCGACTTCAAACCCGAGCCAAAGAAAATGGAACCGATGGGCCGCTTCAACGAGGAAATGGGCAAGTCCCTCAAAATCCTCTCCCTCAACGGCCTTCACCCCCTCCAAGCCGGCGCTCGCGTCTCCTTCGGCAAAGGCAAACCCAAGGTCACGGACGGCCCCTTCATCGAAACGAACGAAGTCCTCGGCGGCTACTGGATGATCGAAGCCGACTCCAAAGATGAACTCGTAAAATGGGCCGAGCGCTGCCCCGCCGAAGAAGGCGACATCATCGAGATCCGCCAAATCTTCGACCTCGCGGATCTACTCACCGATAAATAGAACGACGCCAAAATAGGCATAAAATTAAGAGTCCAGCCCGGCATGGTCCAACGCCAACGGCGGCAAAATGACCTGCTGGCGTATGGAAAACCCGATTGAATGCGTTTCTCCCGGAATGTTATGATCCCGTACTCTGTTGCTACGATATTTCGCGGTTCGATGCCAGCGTCGTCATCGATATCATGCGAACGCACCCGATGGTCGTCATCGGCGGCATCTTGCAAGAACATCCCTTCTACGTGCCGCCCGAGGAAATGCTGAAAGAATTGCACGAGCGCAAAGCGGAGAGAATGGCCGGCTAATCCAGCGATCGCTCGCGCCGACGTTCCTATAGATCGCTCATGGAATCAGCAAATGACGCCGACGTTGAGAATCGACGACTGCGGCGCACTATGCGCGACTTGGTCGCGCTCTCGGCGTTGCCCGCCACTTGGACTGGCCTTAGCGAAGAAGAAATTGCCCGCAGCCTAGCCGACGCGCTCCTCGGAATGCTGTCGCTCGACTTCGTGTACGTCCGCTTCGCCGGTCCAGCCGATCAGAGTGAGTTCGAAGCCATCCGCACGAAGCATGCTGCAGACGACGCGCATGCAGCTGCCATCCGAGCAGCGATCGCTCCCCTTCTCCATCGCGACGACGCCGAGTCGCCCACCAGTATTCCCGATCCACTCGGAAGCGGCAGACTACACGTCGCCATCACGCGTTTTGGCATCGGCGAAGACACCGGCCTACTGATCACCGCTTCACCCAACGCAGAATTTCCGATCGAAAGCGATCGACACTTGCTCGATATCGGCGCCAACCAGACCACCATCGTCCTGGGCCGCAAAAACACCGAAGCAGCTCTAAAGGCGCGCGAGGAACGCTACCGCGTTCTGGTCACTGCCACTTCGGACGTCGTTTACCTCATGAACGCCGATTGGTCGGAAATGCAGCCACTAGATGGACGTGATCTGGTCGCGAGCAATAGCGAGCCAATTCGCGACTGGTTGCAAAAGAACATCCCCGCCTCGGAACACGACCTTGTTCGCGAGACATTTAAGAAAGCTTTTGCGGGCCGCAAGACATTTGAATTGGAACACCGCGTAAATCGTCCCGACGGCAGCATCGGGTGGACGTTCTCCCGCGCCGTCCCCATCCTCGATGCCGCGGGCCAGATCGTCGAATGGTTCGGAACCGCTCGCGACATTACCCATGAAAGACAGGGCAAAGGCGAACTCGCGCGAGTGATTGCAGATTCGGAGCGCCAACGACGCTTGTACGAAACAATCCTTTCGGGCACGCCGGATTTCGTTTACGTCTTCAGCCTCGATTACTTAGTTCTGTATGCGAATGAAGCGCTGCTCACCATGTGGGGCCGTTCCATCGCAGACTCGATCGGCAAGACCTTCTCGGAAATCGGCTACGAGCCCTGGCATGCGGACATGCACTGCCGCGAAATCGATCAGGTTCGAGAAACAAAGCAGCCAATCCGCGGCGAGGTCCCATTCAATGGCACCCACGGCCGCCGCATCTACGACTATATCTTCATACCCGTATTTGGCGCCGATGGTGAAGTCGAAGCCGTCGCGGGAACCACTCGCGATGTCACCGAACGCAAAAACATGGAGGACGAGCTTCGCCATCTGGCCGCAACGCTCTCCGACGCCGATCATCGCAAGGATGAATTCCTCGCGACACTCGCCCACGAACTGCGCAACCCATTAGCCCCAATCCGCAACGGCCTGCAACTCCTCAAGCTCACGAAGGACGATCCCGTATCGACCGAGGAGTCCCGCGCGATGATGGAGCGGCAAGTCGATCAAATGGTCCGCCTGGTCGACGACCTCATGGATATCAGCCGCATCAGTCGCGGAAAAATCGAGCTGCGTCGAGAACGTGTACCGCTCGTAGACGTCCTCGCGAGTGCCGTGGAAACAAGCCGGCCGCTAATCGAAGAAATGGGCCACGAACTAACCGTCACTCCGCCCAGCCGACCGGTCGTCGTGCATGCCGACCTGACTCGCCTCGCTCAAGTCTTTCTGAATCTGCTCAACAATGCCGCCAAGTACAGCGACCGCGGGGGCCGCATCTGGCTGAAAGCAGAGAGCCGCGCTAGCGAGGTCATCGTGTCGGTGAAGGATGCCGGCATTGGCATCGACCCAGCGCAGCTGCCAAGAATCTTCGAGATGTTCTCACAGGTCGACCACTCGCTCGAAAAATCCCAAGGCGGCCTCGGCATCGGTCTGACACTAGTTCGCCGGCTGGTCGAAATGCACGGCGGCAGCGTCGAAGCCCGCAGCGAAGGCCCCGGCCGTGGCAGCGAATTCATCGTCCGGCTACCAGTCGTTGAAGATAGCTCCCTGAAACAATCGGTTAAAAACGACGCCACGAAAAATTCGTCCCTACGCATCTTGGTCGTAGATGACAACCGAGACGGTGCGAATAGCCTGTCGTTGATGCTGAAACTCATGGGCAACGAAACTCGCACCGCCTACGACGGCGAAGAAGCCGTGTCAGCCGCCGCAATGTTTCGCCCAGAAGTTATCCTGATGGATATCGGCATGCCCAAGCTCAACGGCAACGAAGCCTGCCGCCGCATTCGAGAGCTGAACTGGGAACGCCAACCGTTCATGATCGCCCAAACCGGCTGGGGCCAAGACGGCGATCGCCAACGCACCCAAGATGCCGGCTTCGATCATCACTTGGTGAAGCCGGTCGAGATTGCCGCCCTGACGAAACTCCTCGCCGGCTTAAAGGCAGCCAAACCGATATAGTCCCTCACAATCGTAACTCGCAGCCGAAGCCGACTCAAAAGAAGAGCTCATAAGATGGGTCGAGCGCTGCCCCGCTGCAGAAAGCGACATCATCGAGATCCGCCAAATCTTCGACCTGACACACCTCGTCAGCAACGAATAGAATGCCGCCAGGAAGGCAACAATTCCCATGAAAGCCATCCGCCAACACGGCCGCGACGGTCCAGAGTCGCTCCACTACGACGACGCGCCCACGCCGTCACCGAAGCACGGCGAAGTGCTGATTCGAGTCCACGCCGCCGGCGTAACTCCTACCGAACTACTCTGGCAACCAAGCCGCACAACTCAATCCGGAACCCCACGCCCGCTACCGTTCATCCCAGGGCACGAGTTCTCAGGCGAGCTCGCCGCACTTGGCGAGGGAGTTACCACACTCCGCGCAGGCGAAGCAGTTTTTGGAATGAACGATTGGTACAGCGACGGCGCCCAGGCAGAGTACTGCCTCGCTCGCGTCGATGACATCGCCCGCAAGCCGTCATCCATCGATCATGCGCACGCGGCCGTCACACCCATCTCCGCCCTCACCGCGTGGCAAGGCCTATTCGAGCACGCTCACGTCGAGGCGGGCCAGCATGTTCTCGTCCACGGCGCAGCCGGCGGCGTCGGCAGCTTCGCCGTCCAGTTCGCACGCTGGCGCGGTGCCCATGTCACTGCAACAGTCTCGGCCGCAAATGTCGACTTCGCGCGCGAACTCGGAGCACACGAAGTGATCGACTACCGCGCCGAGCGTTTCGAGGACCGCGTCCGCGGTGTCGACGCCGTATTCGACACCGTCGGCGGCGACACTCTGCGCCGCTCATGGACCGTACTCAAGCCCGCCGGCCACCTCGTTACGATCGCCGCAACCGAAGAGGTTTCGCAGGACCAGCGCACCCGCGAAGCATTCTTCATCGTCGAGTCACGACGAGCAGAATTGGTAGAGATCGCTCGCCTGATCGACACCGGCCAAATTCAACCAATCGTGGCCGCGGAGTTCCCACTCGCAGACGCAATTCGAGCCTACCAAACAAAACCTACCCGCGGCAAAGTCGCATTGTGCATAACTTAAATGGAACTCGTTAGTGACGCGCCCGCTTTGCCAATCTTAGGATGGGTTCGCCGCGCAGCGGAACCCATCCATCCGCTCGCGCCCCAAGCGCCAATGGCGTTCAATAGCACAATCCAAGATTGAGGCGCCGTGCCCCGGGCAGCCGCTTACTTCAATGTCACAAGCAGCGATTGTAGCGCCACGATATCTGCCGGTTTCACCAAGTGATGATCGAACCCGGCTTCGCGCGTGCGTCGGCGGTCGTCTTCTTGCCCCCAGCCCGTCAGGGCGATGAGCGTCACACCCTCAAACTCCCTCCGTTCGCGCACGCGTCGAGCGACCTCATAGCCATCCATTCCGGGCATGCCGATATCGAGCAGCACGACGCCCGGCTGGAATTTTCCGATGGCCTCGATCGCATCCACTCCGCTGTGCACGATTTGTACATCGGCCCCTAAATATTTCAAAAGTATCCCCAGTGTTTTTGCCGAATCGACATTGTCGTCCACTACTAGGATGCGGCGCGACTCAATTCCGGAGGCCGCCGCAGTCGGAGCCAATCCCGCCGGCGCGCGTTCCTCGGCGACCGCGGGCAGGCGCACGACGAATTCGCTCCCCATCCCCGGACCATCACTTCGCACATAAACGGAGCCACCGTGCAGCTCCACCAAGCTGCGAACAAGCGTGAGACCAATACCGAGGCCACCTTGCGATCGTTCGGTCGCTCCGTCGACCTGCATAAACATGTCGAACACTTTGGGAAGCAAATCCGCGGCGATTCCAATGCCCGTGTCGCGAATCGAAATAACCGCCTCACCATTTTCATGCCGGGCAGTAAACCAGATCTGGCCTCCCTCGTTCGTGTACTTGGCGGCGTTGTTCAGCAAGTTGGCCACCACTTGCGCCAACCGAACAGGATCACCGTGAACGTAAATCGGCTCTTGTGGTAACGAAATGGCAAGCTGTACTTTCGCCGCGTCAATTACGGGCCGGCTGGTTTCAATGGCGTTTCGGGCAATCGCGGCCAGCTCAACGTTTTCCTTTCGTAGCTCGATTTTTCCGCGCGTGATGCGAGAGACCTCCAATAAGTCGTCCACAAGCCGCACCAAGTGAGTGACTTGCCGCTCCATCGTCTCGCACAGTCGCGCGACCGCCGGGTCATCCGAAGCCGTCAGTTGCAAAATATGCACAGAGTTCCGTAGCGGCGCGAGCGGATTTCGTAGCTCGTGGGCAAGCGTCGCCAGGAATTCGTCTTTTCTCCGGTCCGCCTGCCGCAGCGATTCTTCCGCTCGTGTGCGGGCCAGCAACAAATCGCGCGCTTGAAATTGACGCCGCCGCGCTCGCAGGCCGGCTTTGGCCGCAGTGAGCAACGCATTCAATCGCGTCGGCCGCTCCAGCAGCGTGACGTTCCCGAGCAATTTCGCCGCCTCAGTAACCGAAGGTGAATCGGCCCCGTGACGAGTGACCATGATGATTGGCAAGTCAGACCAAGCCGCCTGCCGCTCCAAAAACTCCACCACCGGCCGAATATTGTCGCGAACAAAAGCTTCTTCTGCCAATATGACGACACCGACCCCGCGCTCCATCTCCTGCACCAGCGACTGCACGTCATCGCAGATCTCGCAATCCATTCCTTTTTCGCGCAGCACCTCGCAAGTCAATTCTGAATCTTTGCTCGTGGGCGCATGGACGAGGATGCGTCGTTCGAGTTCCGTCGGCATCGCCTCACCCCTCACGCCTATCTGCCCGCTGCTCGCTCGGCTCATTGTCGTACGTTGGAACACCGGTCAGCACCCCGCGGAAATTCGACAGCGGTTCGCCGACCTCAATGCGGCCCTGACTCAAACGAAACTCGCGAATCGTCCGCTCATGCGCTCCGCCCCGTTTCTTGACAATCGAAATCGCCTGTCGAACTTCGCCGCGCGCCTCGAAATAACGCATCAGAATCACCGCATCTGCCAGGTACGTCGCGTCGACCGGGCTGTGCATTTGCATGCCGATCAAACCCTGTTGGGCCGCAACCAGCAGCGTGGCCACGTTTTGCTGCCCCAAAAACATGAACAGCTCGTGCAGTTGAATCACCAGGTAGCGCTCCCCGGGCATCGCATTCAAATACCCGTTCAAGCTGTCGATGACCACAATGTCGGCTTTGTTCTTTTCGACTGCAGTCCGAATGTTCTGGCAAAACTCGCCCGGCGAAAGTTCGGCCGGATCAATGGGCTGAAGGGAGACCATTCCCGATTCCACATGTTCACGCAGCGACAATCCTAAGCCGGCGGCGCGAGTCATTAATGTCTCGACGCTTTCGTCGAAAATGAACATCGCGGTCCGCTGACCACGCTCCGCCGCCGAGGTCGCGAATAGGGCGGAAAGGCTCGACTTGCCCGTGCCTGGCGCGCCCATAATCAGCGTGCTCGTGCCGCTCTCAATCCCACCGCCTAACAGCGTGTCCAGCTGCGCAACACCGCTAGCAAATCGCGACTTCTCAATCTTTGTACGATGCTCCGCAGCGACAAGTCGCGGATAGACTATCAAACCTCCTCGCTCGATTTTGTAATCGTGGTAACCTCCCCGGAATTGTCGTCCGCGGTATTTGACGACGCGAAGCCGTCGTCGCTCGGAACCGTACTCTGGGTTCAACTGCTCCAGCAGCAGCACGCCGTGTGAAATACTTTGAACCTGCAGGTCGCGATCTGCCGACGTCATGTCGTCCAGCAGCAGCACCGTGCAATTGCGGCCCGCAAAGAATTGCTTGAACGCCAAAATCTGGCGACGATACCGCAAAGCGTTACCAGCCAGCAGTCGCAGCTCTGAGAGCGAATCGAACACCACGCGCCGCGGCTTAAGCCGTTCAACTTCGGCCAGAATCGCCATCGTCGTCTGGTTCAGTTCCACCTCCGATGGATGGAACATCGTGTACTGCTCGTCCCCTTGCAGCCCCGATTCTTGGGGCACAAGTTCGAAGATCGTAACGCCGTCGAGCGTCCAGCCGTGCGAAGCGGCCGTGGCCGTGAGTTCTTCCTTGGTCTCCGAGAGCGTCACGTACAGCACAGGCTCTTTCCGGCGCGCACCCTCCATCAGAAACTGCATGGCGAGCGTGGTTTTGCCCGACCCCGGAACACCTTCCACAGAATACAAGCGACGCGGCGTAAGCCCCCCGCCAAGAATGTCGTCCAGCCCTGTCACGCCGGAAGTATCAATCTGCTCACCATCCGACGCAGTTCCCATCCGCCACTCCCACTTTGGCCCAACTCACTCAATCTCAAAATTAGACACTTCATCCTAACTAAGCCCTCGCCACTGACCAGACCCACTTTACGCAATCAGAACGCGCAAAATTGCCGCACTTCTTCGCACCGCAGTTTCCCGCTCACGCCACCCAAACGCCATTAGGGGTTCGTAGTTCTTAGGATGGGTTCGCCGCGCAGCGGGAACCCATCAATCTCAACTTACACCACCCCAACGCCAACCGCGTTCAACGTCGTACCCGGGTCAAAGCCTTGCCGCGACCCAATCCCGCGCCGATCCATCCCCTCTCCGCTTCGGGAGAAGCTAGGCGACGGAAGCAACCGAGCCCGCCGAGCTGGCGAGCAAGAAGCCCGAAGGCGGTAGCTTTTGAATGTCCCTCTCCCTTTTAGGGAGAGGTTAGGTGAGGGTTCTCGATTCTTCTCCCATATCTTCTTTCTTCTCCGTGCCTTCAGTGTCTCCGTGGTTAACTCTTTCTCGTCCCCTTGGCCAACTCTCGCACCTGCTCCTGCAGCTCCAGCATCATCGCCGTGTGCAAATCGAACCGCGCTCGGTTCAACCCTGGCCGGTACCTAAACAAGTACAACACCACCATTCCCACCCCAATCACCATCGCCGCGAGCGCCGACACCACCATCGGCACGAACACGATTGTCCTCATCGTATTCGTCGCATCATCATGCACGGCCCCCTTCGAATAGCCCAATCCTAAGAGATACAACCCGCCCGCCACCAAATAAACCACAAGCGCCAAACCAATCCGCCGCCGCGCCCAACGCGCATTCGCTTCACTCGTCTCGACTGTCTGTTGCAGTTGCATACGAAACTCCTTCATTTGGTTGTCATTGATATGCGAATCCTGTGCGACCAGCCGCCGCACCCACTCGTCGTTCGCTTTACGTTCACTCATCGCGCCCCTCCTCAATCTCTCGCACAGCCCGCAGCATCGCCGCCTTCGCA
>JABDGM010000006.1 GCA_013286045.1 Planctomycetota bacterium
TGCTTGCTGGCCCGTCGGCTCATTGAGGGCGGCGTGCGCTTTATCACGATCAATACGTTTCTAACCGTGTTCGACGAAATCACCTGGGATATTCACGGAACGAAACCGTTCACTTCGATCGAAGGGATGAAGAATATCGTGGCGCCGATGTACGACAAAGCGTATAGCGCGCTCATCGAGGACCTCGATCAACGCGGGATGTTGGATTCGACGCTGGTTTGCAACTTGGCCGAATTTGGCCGAACGCCGCGAGTGAATCCGGCGGGCGGGCGGGATCACTGGCCGCAGTGCTTCACTTGCTATTTCGCGGGCGGTGGGGTGCAGGGTGGCCGTGTCGTGGGCAGCAGCGATCCAATCGCCGCGGTACCGGCTGATCGGCCTGTGGAGCCCGCGGACGTAGTTGCTACGATTTTTCACAGTATGGGGCTGAACTTGGACAAAACGCTTCCTGGGCCGGCCGGCCGGCCATTCCCGCTGGTGGACACAGGGCACCGCGAAATTCACGAGTTGTTTTGAGTAACGTCGGCGTGATGAATAACTTGCTGCGGAATTTGGTCGGGTCTCACTTTTGGTCTACTACCAGCGTTGTTGTTTCGGCGCTGTGTCTACTGATCGCTGGGCTACTTTCCGAAGACATTTTAGCCGCAGACAAATCGCTCACCCTACTACCAGGTACTTCCGAACTGGAAGGGACGGGTGCCGTTCAGCAACTAATCGTTGAGGAAACGGTCGAATCGCATTACGCGGGCGAGTGCGCCGAAAAGCCTACGTTTGCTACGAGCGATGAGCGTGTCGCGACGGTGGATGAGTCTGGCATCGTGCATCCCGTGGGCAACGGCAATGCGACGATTACGGCTTACGCCGGAGGCCGGACCGCGGCGTGCGACATTAAGGTCGTTGGCGCAGGGAATGACGCTGGAAGGAGTTTTCGAAATGATGTGCAACCCGTGCTCGCAAAAATGGGTTGTAGTATGGGCGCCTGCCACGGCGCGTTGGCGGGCAAAGGTGGATTCAAGCTTTCGCTGCGTGGTTACGATGCGGCGGCCGATTTTGAAGCGATAACCCGCGCTGCTGATGGGCGTCGTATCGAGCCTAGTGACCCGGGCCGAAGTCTGTTTCTGCTGAAACCTACCATGGCAGTGCCTCACAAAGGCGGCCTCCGCTTTGATACGGAATCACCAGCGTACGCAATTCTTTCGCAGTGGATCGCCGAAGGCTGCAAAGCGCCAGTAGAAGCGGATCGGCGGATCGAAAAGATCGAAGTGTTTCCCGACGCAGTGACGTTGCGACCCGCGGACAAGCAGCGAATTGTCGTGCGGGCAAGATTCTCCGACGGCCAAGCTCGCGATGTCACTCAATGGGCGAAATTCACTGCGACGAATGAGGCGGTGGCCGGGGTGGGCGACGACGGTCGCATCAGGTGCAACGGCCACGGCGGCGGCGCTGTTTCCGTGTGGTATTCAAGCAAGATTGCAAATGTGCGGATTACCTCGCCGTACGACAATGAAGTATCACCGTCTGTGTTTCGCGAAGCGGCACGCCGCAACTTTATCGATGAGGGAGTACTCAAAGAACTTGACGTATTGCATTTACCGCCTGCCCGACCGGCAAGCGACGCAACGTTCTTGCGGCGAGTGTTTTTGGATACGATCGGAAAGCTGCCGACTGCCGATGAAGTTCGGGCATTTTTGAACAATACCGCGCCCGACAAGCGTGATCGATTGATCGAAGAGTTGCTCGCGCGAGATGAGTTCGTCGATTATTGGACGTACCAATGGTCGGATTTGCTACTCGTGAACGGCACGCGTTTGCGACCAATGGCGGTGAAGGCGTTTTACACTTGGATACACGACCAGGTAAAAGCAAACGCGCCGTGGGATAAGTTCGCGCAGCAAATCGTTTTGGCGAAGGGAAGCAGCGTCGAGAACGGGTCGACCAATTTTTACGCTCTGCATCAAGATCCCGAGGACATGTCGGAGAATATCAGCCAAGCCTTTCTCGGGCTTTCGATCGGCTGCGCAAAATGTCACAACCACCCGCTCGAGAAATGGACGAACGATCAATACTACGCGATGGCAAACATGTTCGCCCGCGTTCACGCAAAGGGCTGGGGCGGCGAAGGTCGGAATGGGGATGGTGTTCGGACGGTATTTGTGTCGAGTCGCGGTGACTTGATTCAACCATCCAAGGGCGTGCCGCAGTCCCCTGCACCGCTTGATGGCGAGTCGTTGCCCATGGATAGCGACCAGGATCGGCGCGAAGTACTCGCGAAGTGGCTTACGGCGTCGGACAATCCTTATTTCGCACGTGCGATTACCAACCGCGTTTGGGCAAAGTATTTTGGCGTCGGCCTCGTCGATCCGGTGGATGATCTACGCCTCTCCAATCCTGCGAGCAATGAGGAACTTCTGAAGGAAGCCACAAAGTTTTTAGTCGACCACGGTTACGATCTGAAGTCTCTCATGCGAGCGATTCTGCAATCGAATGCGTATCAGGCGAGCAGCCAACCTGAAGAATCCAGTCAGGCGGATCTCCGTTACTATTCTCACTACTATCCGCGTCGTTTGAGTGCGGAAGTCGCCCTGGATGCAATCTCGCAGGTATCGTCGGAGCCAACAGAGTTCTCGCAGATTGAGTTTCCGGGTGCAGACGTTGAGAAGACCACGTTTTATCCGAAAGGGACGCGCGCGTTGCAGTTGTACGATTCGGCTGTGTCGTCGCGGTTCTTAAAGACTTTCGGGCGGAATCAGCGCGCGATCACTTGTGAATGCGAGCGATCGAACGAGCCGAGTCTGGTTCAAGCATTACATATCTCGAACGGCGAGACGATTCGCGCGAAATTGACGGCCAAAGACGGCAAAGTGGAGTCTCTCGCCAAGGGAATTGAGCCGCTTTATCGCGTGATTGAAGAGTTGTATCTCTCTGCCTTGTCGCGCTATCCAACGGATGAGGAGGTTGCGAAGCTGCTAGCTGCCACCAGCGAGAATCAGGCCGATAAACGGCGCGAGTGCATCGAGGACTTGTTTTGGGCCGTGCTAAGCAGTCGCGAGTTCATGTTTAATCACTAAGACTTTTCGCAGCGATGTGGCGGATCAAAGCTAATTATTTTGTTGTCGTGGCGGTCCTGCTGCCGGCGTGCGCGCTGGCTGCCGAGGAATCCGCGCCGAATTTCGAACGCGATGTGGCGCCGATACTCGCCAAATATTGCGTCGGCTGTCACAACGGGTCCGATCAGGCGGGGGAATTGTCGCTCGAAACTTACACGGATCTTCAGAAGGGCGGCAAAAAGGGGGCGGTGATTCTTCCGGGCCGCGCAGATGCGAGCCTCATGGTCCGGGCTCTTGCTGGCGAAATCGAGCCGGCAATGCCGCCGCCGGACAATCCGCATCCGAGCGAGCGCGAGGTCAGCATGCTGCGCGAATGGATTGATAGCGGCGCTGCCGGGCCGAGCGGATCATCAACGTCGCTACCAGACATTAAAGCGCCTGCGGTCGCCACGGCGCGCGGCGTCCATCCTTACCTCACAAGCCTTGCGCTGTCGCCGGACGGGTCACGGCTGGCGCTGGGTTCCTACAAACACGTTGAACTCGTTGATCCGACCACGAAGCAAATCGTGGCGACAACGGGCGATCTACCAGGCAAGGTAATGAGCGTGGCGTTTTCGCCTGACGGTTCGCAGTTTGTCGCCGGTTCCGGCCTGGCAGGGCTGTATGGCGTCGCCACCGTCTGCAGGACGAGCGACGGGGGAACGATATCACAGATCAAAGCGCATCGAGATGCCGTCTATGATGCGAAGTTTAGTTCTGACGGGCGGTTACTTGCAACTTGCAGTTACGATCGAGCCGTTGATTTATGGAATGTGGCGGACGGGAAGCTCGTTCGTACCATGACGGGACACAACGGCGCTGTCTACCATGTCGCTTTTTCGCCCGACGGCTCGGTGTTGGCGAGCGCAAGCGCGGATGACACCGTAAAACTCTGGAATGTGAAGACTGGCGAAAGGCTGGACACATTGGGTCAGCCGGAAGGGGAGCAATACGCCGCCGCGTTCACCCCGGATGGGAAATCGGTGCTGGCCGCCGGCGGAGATCGGCAACTGCGTCGCTGGGCATTTGTATCTCGTGATAAGCCGGCGATCAATCCGCTGATTTCTTCGCGCACTGCGCATAACGGCACCATTCTTAAGATGGCAGTTTCGCCAAACGGAAGATATGCCGTGACCGCCTCGGAATCGCGAGAGCTGGTTCTTTGGGACGCACGTATGCTCATTCCACTGAAGCGCTACGAAGCGCTGCCGGACGTTCCCACGGGTCTTGCATTTGCGCCGAATAGTGAGAGCTTTTATGTTGCAAGCATCAACGGCGACTGGCGGACGCGCGACGTACCTGCAGATGCTAGCAGCGATTCGATAGAAGTAGGCGAGACGAACACTGTGGCGGTCGATGAGGCGAGCCTCGACGACGCCGGAGTTGCGACAGAAACGACAGAACACGAGCCGAATAATGCATTTGTCGATGCGAATCCCATCGGGACGAATGACGTCGTCTCGGGCGTAATCAGCGCGAAGGGAAATGATCAGGTAGCGGATACCGATCTGTATCGCTTTCATGCCGCGAACGGACAACGCCTTATATTCGAAATCGACGCGGCCCGCAGCAAGTCGCCTCTGGATTCCAAATTGGAAATCTTGACTGCCGAAGGCAGTCCCGTGCCGCGGGTCGTTTTGCAAGCTGTTCGAAGTTCCTACTACACATTTCGCGGTCATGACTCGGTTGATCCGAACGATATTCGACTGCAGGGCGCCGCGGATATGGAAATCAATGACTATGTGTACTCGAACGGCGACGTGATGCGGTTATGGTTGTTGCCGCATGGACCGGACTCCGGCTTCATGGTTTATCCGGGTACGGGGCCGAGTCGGTTCGCATATTTCGGATCCACTGCGATTACGCACGCTCTGAACGAGCCGTGTTACATTGTCGAGCCACACGACCCGCGGGAAACACTCATTCCTAATGGCCTGCCGACATACACGCTTTATTATGAGAACGACGACGACGGTTGGCGGAAGCTCGGCACCGATTCGCGAATTGCTTTCACAGCGCCGGCAGCTGGCGATTACCTTGTTCGCGTTTCCGACGCGCGTGGAATGGGCGGCGAGAAATACGCTTACAAGCTTATGGTGCGCCCCGCGCGTCCAGGCTTTGAGATCACGGTCGGCGAAAAGAATTTCACGGTGAACGCTGGAAGTGGCAAGGAATTCAACATCGCTGCGGACCGAAAGGATGAGTTCGACGGCCCAATTACACTTGCGGTTTCGAAGCTTCCGCGTGGATTTCACGTATCCTCGCCACTGACGATCGAGGCGGGACAAGTTGCTGCATTCGGCGCGTTTACCGCAGATCCGGATGCACCGGATCCAGCTTCGGACGAAGCTCGGTTTGTTTCGATTACTGGAACGGCGGAGTCGAACGGCAAGCAAATCGCGCCGAGCACGATTAAACTTGGCGAGCTGAAGTTGGCTCCGAAACCGAAGTTCCTGGTGCAGGTGTTACCAAACCGTGGTGCAAGCGGCGCGCAGTCGGACAGTTCGTTATCTCGTACCCTGCCTGGAGAGTTGGTGATCGCCCCAGGCCAGACGATTTCGGCCACGCTAAAGGTCGAGCGCAATGGATACGACGGAGAAATCAAGTTCGGCGTCGAGCGAGCGGGTCGGAATTTGCCCCATGGCGTTTTTATCGATAACATCGGCTTGAACGGCGTGACATTGCTCAAAGGGGAAAATGAACGCACAATTTTCCTGACTGCTCGGAAGTGGGTCCCCGATCAAACCCGGCCGTTCCACCTGCAGGCCGAAGAGGAAGGCAAACAAACGAGTTGGCCGATTCTGATTACGGTGCGTAAGGCCGTCGATACGCAGAGTGTCGCGGCGACGCCGGCCGCGACTAACTAGCGATCAAATCGTTATGCAAACGCCGCAGAGGCTTTGGAGTCGGCCGCAGGAGCCGCAGTCGGCAAATCGTGCCATTCGAACGCTGGCAACGAGTTCGAAGACCCTTCCGCAATTCTGAAAGTGGCCGCGCGGGCACGCGTGGCGGCGGGGCCATCGATTCGCCACATATGGGCAGGATCGCGATGTAACCGCAAGTGATCGCGTTCGCGCCACCAGGCTGCCGTTTGACGCGGAAGGGTGTGCCACATCCCTTCCGTTTCTCGGGCCTTTTCCAGAAGGTCGCGATAGGCGTCCATCCGCGGACCTTGGTCGAGATAATCGGGATGGGTGATTAGGAGCGCCATTCCGCCCAGCTTAACGACGTGGTCGAGCTTGGCGTTCCATATGTTGCCATCGCGCTCCCCCAGCGCGATGAACAACGTGTGGTCCTGTGGGAGCGTGTACGGCATCTCAACAAAACGGCCGACGATAAATGGCCATACGCTGCCGACGCCGCCCGGCATCGCCTGGTAGGGGTCAATGTCGAAACAAGATGCGTCATATTCAATATCGAGCGCCTGCATCCATTTCAGGTTGCGATGCACCATCGGGGCGCGAAAACCAACAGCGTTAAATTCTTCCAAAGCGGTATTTATGGCCGGCACGCGATTGTTGAACAAAGCGCGGCTGGTGAAAAGTTTCCCGTCGTGATTGTAACCATGCACACCGATTTCAAATCCACGGGCCTGAAGGTCTCGCAGCAGCCCGCGGTCAACGGCGTACTTGTGCGGGACGATGTTCCACGACGAACGAAATCCCAAATCCTCTTCAAGATTGGCTAGCCGTTCGATGCGCCGCATCCCCTCAGCGGTTTCAACATCGTGCGTGGGAACGAACGCGAAGCGAGCCCCATCCGGCCAGGGATGAATTGTTGGGAAACCAGCCTCACCAGCCGCCATGTACGTGGCGGCCAGAGATCTCTCGAAGTGGCGCGGAATATACCAATCTGTTGTTCGCTCCACTTGGCGATAGCGTTGCAATAGTTGTCGCACGGGCAACGGGATCAACGATCGCAGACGATAATACGCGCGAAATGCCGACGACAATCGCGACGCAGCGACATCGTCAGCGAGCGCGGCTCGCAGAACTTGTTCCGCCGGCGTGCCATCGAAGAGAAATCGACAGGCGAGATCAAGTCTGCGGATGGTAGATTCGTCGCTCATGTGCGTTCATTCCACGTTGCCATATAACCGCCGATCAGTTAGCTACGGCACGCCGCATGCGCTTACCGTTGTGTTCGATATGACAAGTGCATGGAACCCGATAGAGGCCGACGTCGTGGAAGACTTGCTTGACGCGTTCCGATAGCAGGTCGACGACTATACCTTTCGCGTCATAGCTGATGTTGCTAACGCTAATCGATTTGTCGAGCGAGCGGACATGATGCCACCAACCGCGCGGAATGAACAACATTTCGCCCGGCTCGATAACGACGCGATACTCGGTCGCTTTGGCGAACAAGGGGAATCGGTCGGCGTCGAAGTTGTCGACATCCATTTCGCTCGACATCGTTCCTTGATCGAACCGCTTCGAAGCGTACATATACTTCGAATCCTCGGGCGCAACCAATCGCACCTCTTTGCGGCCGCAAATTTGAGCGAGGACGTTGTCGCCCCAGTCCACGTGGTACCCGGTCACGGTACCCGCAGGGCCGATCCAGCCCTTGGCCGTGTTTTTAATTTTGAATTGCGAAAGCAGAGAAAAGTCGACATCTTTTCTTAGCTCGGGAAATGCGTCGAAAACGCGGAATACGGAGAGGTAACCTTTTGGCGCACTTTGCCCGGGGCCACTGTCGGCGATGCGGCGAATGTAGTCGCCGTACTCCATGACTTCATACTGGCCGCCGCCTTGCAGGACGTTGTTCATTTCCAGAAACACTTGCTTCGGCAATTGTAGTCCGGCAAAGAACTCAAACGACCATTTTTTCATCGCCGCCCAATTTGCGGTGACGTTGCGCATCAACAGCGCGCGATTTTTGTCGATGTATTCGCGCTTGAACTCTTTCGAAGAAATCATATCGACAACGTCGATTTGTGCTTCTGTAGCAATCGTTGGGCTTGATTCGGTAGCTTGCATTGGAGGTCCTCGTCGCTTGTGCGTATGCAGTGTGTTATAGATAGTTGTTATCGGTTTGTTTTGTACTGAGCGGGCGTTCGGCTAATCGCTATTCGTTGCTTTGGTGAAATTACAGACCGCCCCAATTCGTAGGCGCGCTCGGCAATCGCCATTTTCCAACGGGAATATATTTTGCGATATCTTCCGTAACAGACGAGCTCACCGCCGAAACTGGCTTTGAAGTCGCGGACTCCATAGGGCACATCAGGCCAACCCGCGCCCCCGAAATCGTAGCATTCGATGCCGTTCTCGCAGCTCCATGCGATTTCGCGCCACTGCATGAATGCGGCGGGTGAGAGACCCGTCAAACGCTTCGACCCGCCGTACCACGCAAACGCCTTCTTGTTGAAAAGCAACAGTGTGTCGGCGGCGACCGGCTCGTCGCCGTTGTAGGCAACGACGAACGTGATCATTTTCTTGGGTTTGAGGATTTTGTATGCCGCTTCAAACAGGCTTTTGTCGGCGAGAGGCACTCCAGCGCGGCCGTAAGTCGCGCGGAGAAACTCATAGAGAATGTCCACGCATTCTGGATTCTCCAAGTGGCGAAGTTCAAAACCGCGTTTCTCGCATTTCCGAACATAGGACTTGGCGGAGTCATGCACGCGACTCCAGATCGATTTGATCGGCTCTGTGGTGTCAATGAGATAGTTGAGATAGTCGAGGTGCCGATAGCCGCTTCGCTCTAACGCCACGCGTTCGGGGCCGCTGGCACATAGCGGTCGGACCTCGGCAAATAAAGCGCGCCGTTTTAGGTATTGATCGTGAGTGGCAATCAACTCGCACAGGGAGTCGACGCCATCCGGCGAATCAACGCACAGCGGCTCGGCGTAGGATACGGAACGCGACGACACGGCGCCGAAAACGTTGGGAAGCGTCTGCACCCGCGTCGCGACCAGCATCGAGAGAATCTCGCCGGTATCGCTGACCGCTGCCAAGGGAATGACGCTATGGCCTTTCGCCGCCGCGAAGACTTGAATCATCGCAGAGGTATGGAAAACGCTTCCTTTGGGATGCCGCGCAACGAACTCATCCCAAGCAGGTTGGAACTCTTCCCAACCGCTCACCAGATTGATTGCTTTCCATCGAGTTGAGCTTGCAGTAAGCAAAGCAGTCACGTCTATCTCCCAATGCCGAGCGCTGGCTCTGCGCTCGGTGTCGTTCGATCCGTTTTTTAAACAGGCCCCTGTTTATTTAGATGAAAATACCGTGCGTTTAAAGTTGTAGACCTTCTCGGCCAACGCCAGGCGCCAAGGCGAAAACACCTTACGATAACGACCAAATTGCACGAGCTCCCCGCCGAACTTGCGCTTGAAGTCCCGAACGCCGTACGGAATATCCGGCCAGCCGGCACCGCCTGAATCGCACACTTCGTATCCTTGCTCATGCGCCCATTTCAATTCTTGCCAGCGGAGCAAACTGCAGGGCGACCCTTCGCACGAGCGCGACACGCCGCCATACCACAAGTAGACTTGCCGCTTGTAGGTCAGCAGCACATCCATCGCAACGGGTTGTTCCCCTTCGTACACGGCGAAAAACTTGACCATGTTGCGCGGGCCGCCCATACGCACAGTTTCATCGAACAAACTGCGGTCGACGAGCGGAACCCCGGAATGTCCGTAGCTCAGCTTGAGTAAGGGGTAAAGCTGGTTGACCGCGGTTTCGGCCGGCACTTCGCGGACGACGAGCCCGCGCTTTTCGCACTGCCGAATCGCGTATTGAGCCCCTTTATGCAGATTCGACCACATCGTTCCGATGGGCAGCGTCACGTCGTTGAGATAATTCAGATAATCCAGATAGGTGTAGCCGGCTCGCTCGAGTACGATTCGCTCACTGCCGGGCGCAAATAATGGGCGCACCTCGGCAAACAACACGGAACGAACCATTTCTTCGTCGTGTCGGGCGACCAGCTGAGATAGTGCCTTCATGCTATCCGGATGGTCGCTGCACAAAGGCTCGGCATAAAACACGGCGCGCGACGAGAGTCGGCCCATTGGAGCGGGAAGAGACTGCACACGAATACTGACGAGAATCGCCGTTACCGTTCCTTCTGAGTTCAACGAGGCCAGCGCGAGCGGACGTTGGCCACGAGTGTTTTGAAAGGTACGAACCATTTCTGAAGTGTGGAACGCGCTACCTTTGGGATGCTCGTCGACATAACGGTCCCAAAGTGGCTGAAGCCGCTCAAAGTCATCACACAGATTTACGATTGTATGATTCTGACCCGGCGGCGAATAACCTGCCGTGCGTTCGGCCAGCGGTTTGTAGGATGTCGTCTGCATATCAGAAGTGGTCAGTCAAAAAGTTACCAGTTACAAACGCCTGATATAGTTGGCTTCTGGAGGTATTAGAATTCGCGATCAATTGTTGGTGGCAACGAATTCACAATGTTCGGGCTGCTTATTTGGATACGCATGACCGCGAGGCTCCAAACTACGATACGCCGCCAACAAATGCTCTTCTTGATGTTCCCAGGTAAGTGATTGCACGACACGCTCGCGCCCGGCGCGTCCTAAACTTTGCCGAAGGGTCGGGTCATCCATCAGGCGTAACAATTGTCGCGCGAAATCGTGTTCGTCGTTCGCACGCGCGTACAAGGCGGTGTCTGCTGCGGTCACGCGGTGCTCGGGCAAATCGAACGCCACAACAGGTTTTGCTTGGGCCATGTATTCCATGACCTTGACGATTGTCGAATGATCGTTGTATTCGTTCGACGGATCGGGTACTACGCATATATCCGTGGCGGCGATGTACCGTGGGACCTGCTCGTAGTCGACCCAACCGGTGAATAAGACTTGCCCGGCGATATCGAGTCCCGCGGCCAATTGCTGAAGCTCTTCCATAGCCGGGCCTTTTCCGATGAGGACGCAGCGCCAATCGCTACGATTGTTTTCGGTTCGCAATATGGCCAATGAACGCAACAAATAATCTATGCCATCCTGCCGGCCCATCATTCCGACGTAACCGAAAACGATGGCTGCTCCCGCCCTCAAGGAATCGTCCGGCTCGAATTGATGCAAATGCCAAGGCTCCGGGCCATTTCGAACTACGGTGATGCGATCTGCCGGAATTCCGCTACGCTGAATCTGCTGTTGCTTGTACGAGTCATTCACAGCGATCACGTGGTTTGCACATCGACACGACATGCGTTCAAAGAACTCCAAGATCCCAAGCAGCATGCGGTTCGGCGGATGGGTGAAACGAGTCTGGTACATATCTGGAGCCAAGTCATGCTGATCGTAGACAAACTTCTTTCCGAACAGCCGCCAAAAGCCGCCGATGAGGACGAGAAAATCGGGCGGGTTGTGCGCGTGGATGACATCGAAACCGCGTCGTAGCGCGATCCACAGCGTCAGCGCAAACATAGTCGAGAGCGCGTAGGCGTATTCCACGAAATAGCCGATGAGCCCGTTCGCCATGGGCGGTGGTGGGAACTGGTAACCGGCCACGCCGCCGAATTGTTCGAACCAGCGCTCGCCATCTGCCGCTGGACCAATCACGGTAACGTCGAACCCAGCGGCGGCCAATGAATTGGCTTCGCAGCGGACGCGACCGTCTTCCGAGTAGGCCGCGTTTTCCAGTAGCATTAGTACCCGCGTCGGACGCTTAGCATGCGTGTTGGAGGGGTTTGTTGCCCTCATACGGCGTGCTCCAGCTGCGAGTGCGATTCTTCGCGCGGGGCTTCTGTGTCCCCGTCGTCGCACTCCAAAGTTTTTGGTGAGCTTTTGAGTTTCGGCTCAATCATACTCGCCAAGAGTTCGGCGGTGTGGCCAACGTTGCGGAGCGAGAAATGCTCCTCCGCCAGCTCGCGATTCCTCTGGCCGAGTTCGCGCCTCAACGATGGCGACTGGTAAACTCGCTCCAACGCCTCGGCCAATCCGTGAACGTCGTTTTCATCGACGAGGATTTGCTCAACGATCCGCGGTATTTCAACGTGGCGCGTGGTTACGACTGGCTTGCCGCAGGCCATGGCTTCAATAATTACATTGGGAAACCCTTCGGAGTCTCCATTCCGGTCCACGCGACTGGGTAAGCAGAACACATCGCACGCATGATAAACGGCCTTCAGCGCAATTCCGCTCAGCTTTCCGAAGAACGCGACCTGCGACTGCATACCCATCTTTTTGACCATCGCCTCAACGTCCACAACGCTGGATGAACCTCCCGTTCCGCCGACGACCCACACTTCGACATCCTCACGCCCCATTTCCTTAACCGCCTGCAGCAGAATCTCGTGTCCTTTCTTTTCCACGAAGAAGGCGACGATCAACACGACAAATTTTGTGGCTGGTTGGTAGTCGCAAAGATCGATCGAATAGCGGACGACGTCGATGCGCGATTCGGACACTCCGAACCTATCAGTCAGCACGGAGCGATTGTGTTCGGTGGCCGCGATGATTCGATCGCACGCACCGAGCGCTACCGGGAAGAGTTTTGAGTTTGGGTTTTGATAAAGTTCGTATGCGTGTATTTCGACGGCCAAGGGGATGTTCAAAAGCTGCTTGCAGAAGTAGCCGACGAACAGTTTGCGGTCGCCAAACGTGGCGTAAATCGCGTCAATATCCTTCATCGCTGAGGCAAAATAAGCAGCTAACAGGAAGTCGCCGACCGCGCCATATCGAATCGCTTGAATCAGTACGACGAGATAGCGAATCGGCATCGAAATCAAACGCAGCGGCTGGCTTGCCAGTACCTTCCACCATTGCCAGCGCTGGCAGTCCCACTCAGGTCGCGGATCGTAGAGGCCACGCCGATGCTTGGTCGGAAATAGGCGAACTGCGATCCCTCGATTCGCCAATTCATCTATCTCACGATAGATGAACTGCTCGAGTCCGCTTTTCATGGATGCTATGACGGCAAGACGCATCGGGGCCAGTTACCTATTTCACGATGACCGCGTCGGTCGGGTACGCTTCGACCGGCAGTGGCCGTGCTGTGACAAAAGACAAAAACGTGCAGTAGGTCACCATGGTTCGCTTCAATAAACTGATGCCTACTTGCCTAAGATTGCGGACTTTGAAGGCTACGCAGACCACGGCAAGTAAAACGGTGCCCGCGAGCAGCCAAACGGTGTGCGTAAGGATGGCAGTCGCGACTGCACCGAGCGCGGCCGCGATGAACGCCACGAATACGTAAACAAACGACATTTGCTCGATGGAGAAGCGAAGCCCGCATCCATTCTTCAAACAATACCGCAGCGTCGTGCCGTAATCGTAAAGCTTGCTGCGCGACCGCCGCATGATTTCGCCGACGGTCTCTCGCGGAGAGGAATAGGTCACACACATCGGTTCGTAAATGCGCGCCAGCGAATACCCTGCGTCTTGAATTCGCAATGCGAGCTCGCACTCTTCGCCGGTTGTTAGAAACGGATTGAACGTGCCGGCTTTTTCCATGGCTTCCCGACGGTACATGGCGATCCCGCTTAACGACACGGCCGCCCGAACCGATTCTGTCGACGTTTGCGAAAAGTAGTTCTTTGCAACCGCGATACAATTGCCTTTGCGCGACAAATAAGCCTGGTGCATGATTCCAGCGACGCCGCCGCAAGCCGGATTATTATCCAAAAATTCGCAGGCTTTATTCATCCAGCGCTTAAACAGCAGCGAGTCGCCATCAACGAACAACAGATACTTGCCGCGAGCGTGTTGATAGCCGATATACCGGCCCGCCGAAGGAGATAGCTTCCACGACTTCCGTAACTGCAGGATGCGAATTGGGAAGCGGCTGGCGATGGCGACGGTGTCATCTTCGGACGCAGAATCGACGTAAATCACTTCGCACTCTTCGTGCGACGGCAACGAAGCGAACACCGAGCGCAGGCACCTTTCAATCCGCTGCGCTTCATTGCGGCCAATCACGATGATGGAAATAATACACATTATGTATTTGGTTGGCTGGGCCGCAGACGCGCTACACGCGCCGCCGGCGCACATTAACTCTGTCCAACACTGGCCTCTTGGAGGGGAAATAAAAACCGTTCGCGCAATCCGTTTGCGCCCCGGCATCTCCAGAACATTAATCCCACCAACACGGCCGCGTAGAGCAATACTGCGACAATGCATGCGACAATAAAATTCACCTCGCCAGAAACGCTCTCCGTGGCGGCCATCGCGCCACAGGCAGCGATAATGTACAGCACGAGGGAACTACGCCACGGCGAAGTGTGGCCGGGCTCCATCGCGAACACATGGCGAATTGCCCAAAAGTGCAGCAACGTATTCAGCACATTGACGACTACAACGGACACGGCCGCGCCGGTTAACCCATAGCCATAGATCAGCGGCACCCCAATCACGATGTTTAATGCTACATCGATCGCGACAATTTGGAGCGTGACATGCTCGCGATGCTTTGAGTACACAACCTGGCCGAACGTGCCTGCGATCGCCTGCAACAAAAGCGCCGGCAAGATGATGCGGAGCACGGGGGCGGCGTTGGAGAAATCTTTGTGCGCATATAAAAATGAGATAACCTGCTCCGCGTTGAAATACAACAAGATCGAGCTCGGGGCGGCAATCAACAACACAACTTCAATCATCATTACGGTGAACTGTTGAAGTCTTTCGTTATTCTCGTCTGCGCGTCGGCACATCATGGGGAACATGCTGTTGATGATCGCAAGCAGCACGAGTCGCACGGGCATTAACAACTGCCAGGCCGCTCCGAACAAACCGACTGCCACCTCGCTGGAGTACCAAGACAATAAAACGGTGCTCGTGCAGGCCAACACAGCGCCAAGGCTGTCAATTCCCAGGAATTTCCACGTCCGTCGGAGCAAGCTGGCGCATTCGGTCCAGGTAAAACAGATATCGCGAAGCGGCACTTCTCGAAGCAGGATCACAGCCTCGCAGATCATGGCCGCCATTTGACACGCCAAGAGAACATAAGCGATATCGATCACCGTCCCACCGCGGCGTAAGACATAATACGAAACGCCGACTCGGCAAATGTTGATCGGAATTGCCACGGACGCAAGCAAATGTATCTGCTCGCGAGCGCGGAAAATGGCCTCGATGTTTGTCGCTAAAGACCAAGGGAGTATGCCTAACCCCAAGATTAAGATCACTTCCGCCGTATCACGCGGGTATTGTGAAACGAGCACCAGCAGGATCAGTATCACGAAATTAACGAGGAAGGCTCCGAAGACGATGACGCCCGCATTCGCGCAGTAGGAGCCCGCAAGTTTTGGAAGCTTGGCGACATCGCGGGTGATTAACGTTGGCAAGCCCGCGCTGGCGAACACTTGAAACGTGTAGAGCAGTGTCAGGCCCAATGACAATTGTCCGAACGCGCCTGGGCCGCAATAGCGCCCGACAAGTGCATAGACAACGAATGTCGCCGCCTTGTTGAGGACGTCGGTGGTCAGCAACGACATTGTGTTGAGAACCACGCGCCACACAAGCGTTACCGCGCCCGGCTGTTCGGGCAAAGGCCAAGTTTGTTCACTTTCCGTCATGGTTTGCGACACAAATACACGGCTTCCTTGGGGTCCAATCCACACTGCGTGGCGATTGTCGCTCCCATTTCCTCAGCAAATGGATGCGTTTCTACGACAAATCCGGCGTCCGCGAGGCGAGTGGCGTAATCCGGACCGTAGCGGCGAACGTGGTCGAATTGTCCGAACAGACGCTCCCGCTCCTTAGGGTCCGTAACCGACGGGTCTTCGTAGGTTACGTCGGCCGTGATCGGCACGTGAAGAATTGCCCACCGCCCCGGCTTCAACACTCGCAAGAATTCACGCATCGCCTTCCGATCATCGGGCACGTGCTCGAGAACGTGACTGCAGTAAATCACGTCAAATGTATTAGCCGGATATTGGATTTCGGTGATATCCATCTTCTCCATGGCACTGACATCGGACAGATCGGCCGATAGGTAGTCGATATAGTCGCCACTTTGAAATAAAGCGCGCATGCTCAATTCGGGCGCGATATGCAGCAGCTTCTTCCGCCGTCCGTCGAGCAGATCCGTCTTCTGGTTGATAAACAGATGCATCAACCGATCTCGCTCAACGCTTCCGCACACGCCGCACATTGCCTCGGGGCGGACAACAATCTCGCCGTAAGGCTTGAATCGCCGCAGGTAGCTCTTACAGCACGGACAATACCTCGCGTCTCCGCGTTCGATCATTCGCAGTACCGGGTGCAGCGATCGGCGAGTTCTCGAAAGAACCATCTTTGCAGTTGAACGAACTTTTTTTGTCGTAATCATCATTCGTCCGCTAACCACGCGCGGTCAAAGAGTGTGAGCGATGAAGGGAATTTGGCTGCCGTGGGCCGAACGCATGGGGTGCTACATGCCGAGCGAACATGGCGGGCTTCCTGTATCTGGCATTGGCGGTAACGGCGCCGCCGTAGAACACGACCACGGAGATGGTGAGAACCGCCACAAATGATTCGAACCCGTCTCGCGCGAAACTCCCGTCGAGAAATCCATGAACCAAAGCGAATATCAGGAGCGCCGATGCGAAATGGAACGCCTGATCGCCGCTTACTCGAAACGCGCGCGAAGCCGATACGATCGCAACAAGAACAACAGATAAACCTAGCACCAGACCGACAACACCCACGCCTAACAATATTTCGAGGTACGCGGAGTGAGAGTGCATAAACGTCCAATCGAACATCGAGGAGAATTGCTCGACTCGACGCGCAGTCCAGAACCCCCCGTATCCGTAGCCAAAGAGAGGCCGCTCGGCGACAGCGCCCAACACGGCCCCCCAAATCGGAATCCGTCCTGTGAGTGTCGTGATATCAGCCGTTTCCTGCTCGCGCCCCATTTTGACGGCGCTCAGGAAGCCATCTTGAGAATCCGACATGAACCACAGCACGCCAACAACTGCTGCCAATTGCAACAGCACGCCGCAATACAGAACCTTCTTGTTGAGCGACGCACCCTGAAACATGAATACCGCGAGGGCCACGCCGAACGCCACCGTAGCGCTTCGGGAACGTGTTAAGAGTAAAAAGACGATTCCGACCGCTGCCAAAGCGAGCCACAAGAGGCTCGCCTGGTAGTTACGATTCTGTCGCGAATCCAAATAGAGTGCCAACGACGCTAGCGAAAGAAGCGCGCAATTGACACCCGTTGTGTTCGGGTGCTGCGTGCCGGCAAATCGATGTATGTTGCTGATCGAAAACGAGCCCTGAGCAATCTCGGCACCAAGCCCGAGCAATAGAAAACCGGCCGTCGTGACTGCGACGAACATCAATAGCTCCGGCCCACGCCAGTGCTTGGCGATTCCCAGAGTTGCGAGCAGCATCAGCAGCGGCACGAGCGATCGCTTGAACGATTGGAAGCTGTCCTCTGCCCAAACACAGCTCGCCAACATCAACGCACACATCAGCAAGCAGCCGACGAGCAGCGCAGTGTTCGTTTGCAACTTTTCGGGACGCCATCTAATCAACAGCGCTACGCCTAACCCGCTAATGGCTAAGAAGCTGAGCTCTCGCAGCAAGCTGCTACTTCCGGCTTCCGAGACCAGATCGGACACCTGGTCGTAGTCGACCGACTCGCCAGCGGCGTACAACAGGTTGTGCTGCGTCACATATGCCAACGCGATGATGATAGTCGGGATCCAGAACATCAACCCGCGCACTCGCCCTTCGGTCCATACGACAGGCTCGCTGGATAGTTGGGTTCCAAAGGTTGAGTGGTAGGAAGCGTCCATCGCGACGTGGATTATCCGGCAATTGCAACGGGCGAACTCTGATCGATTACGTTTGCAACTTGGTCGATCGAAGCATCGCTTAAGCCTGGGTACATCGGCAACGACAGGATGCGGCCCGCGAGGCGCGTGGCGACGGGAGCCCCATCCGGCACGGTTCGGCACGATTGGAACGGCGCAATCTCATGAATCGGCGTTGGATAATGAATGCCGCATTGCACCCCTTCGGCCTGCAATCGAGCCGCAAGTTCGTCTCTTTTCGGATGCTGCACCACGTACAAATGGTACACATGTGTCACTCCGGGACGCTCATATGGCAAAACTAGATCTGCTTGGTCCGAAAGTACTTCCCTGTAGTGCTCGGCCGCGGCGCGCCGCTGCTCGTTTCCTTCGGCCAGATAACGAAGCTTCACGGAAAGAATTGCTGCCTGAAGCGTGTCGAGCCGGCTGTTGAAGCCCAGCATCTCGTACTTATTCTTCGCGCGCTGACCGTAATTGCGAAGCATTCGAATTCGTTCTGCGAGCGTGTCGCAATTGGTGACGACCATTCCGCCGTCGCCATAAGCGCCTAAGTTTTTGCTTGGGTAAAAACTGTAGCAAGCCGCTGTGCCGAAGGACGCGATCGGCCTATCGCCAATCATTGCGCCGTGAGCCTGACAGGCATCTTGCACCACGGGCAAATCGTACTTGGCGGCGATCTCAAGAATCGACACCATATCCGCGGGTTGGCCGTACAGGTGGACTGGGACGATCGCCTTAGTCTTCGGCGTAATGGCCTGCTCGATTAGGTCGACATTGATCAGATAGTCTGACGGGCCGCAATCGACCAATACGGGCTTCGCGCCGCAATACGCGATCGCGAGCGCCGTGGCCACAAACGTGTTGGCGGCCGTAATCACTTCATCGCCGGGACCGATACCGAGACCGCGCAGTGCCAAATGGAGCGCCTCGGTGCCGTTTCCCATGCCGACGCCGTGCCTGCCGCCGCAAAAACCGGCGAACGCCTGCTCGAACGCAGCGACTTGGTCGCCCAAAATGTATTGACCGTCGTCGATCGCTTGCTGGACGGCAGAGGAGATCTCCTGACGAACTTCGGGCGAATTTGCTTTCAAATCAACAAAGGGGATTGTCATAAGGTGATTGCTTCCAGTTCCGATTGATGGCATCGCATCTGCGGTGTTTCTCCGCAGGCGTCGCACGTCGCCGCGCGATAGTCTCCAAATAGTTTTTGTCCACAGCGGCACACGTGGCCGACAATTCGAGCCGGGGCGCCGACCATGAGTGCGAACGGCGGCACGTCGGCCGTAATGATCGCGCCCGCGGCAATCATGCTGTAACGGCCGAGTCGCAAACCCGGCACGACCGTGACGTTGGCACCGATCGATACACCGCGCTCCACCACGGTTAAGGCGAGCCAGCTGTCGGTCGTCGCGTAACGGCCGGCCGCTTCGCGCATGCGGGGCGACCGCGGATAGCGGTCGTTGGTGAATGTCGCATTCGGTCCGACGAACACGTCATCTTCAAGTGTGATACCCGCCCATACGCATACGTTGTTTTTCAGCGTCACGTTATTGCCGACGATCGCGCCAGACTCGACGAACGCATGATCGCCGACATTGCAATTGCTCCCTACGCGCGCGCCGCGCATGACGTGAGCATACGCCCACACGCGTGTGCCTGTGCCGACTGCGTCTGACTCTACCAGGGCGGCAGGATGAAAGTAGCTGTCTGCCATCTCAGTTCCCGGCTCCCGCCACGATTAGTGGTTCACGCTCCACTCCGTTGATGTCAGCGGTGCTGGGGCGGCGCGGCATGATTCGGTGAATCGGCACGTGGCCGCCACTATCGCGAAGCGATTTGTCCGCCGCTTCGATCACTTCGACGACTCGCAGCCCATTCCAGCCATCCGTCTTTGGCTTCTTTCCATGGGCCACTGCGTCGATGAAGCTGCGAATTTCTGCTTTGAGCGGCTCGCCTTCATTGATGCGCGGACTGTAAATATCGCCGTAGCGGTAGCTGTATAAGAACTCGCCAAACGAGCTAGCGTCCGTCGCGGCGTGAACACCGGTGTCATAAATACGGATTTTTTCGATCGGCTCGATATCGTCGTATACCGCCATCTTCTTACTGCCGACGACGGTCATCACTCTCCGCTTGCGAGGATCCAGCCAGCTGACGTGAACAATACCGATCCGGTTATCCGGAAATTGCATCGTCATGTTGCAGACGTCGTGAATACGCCGATCGAGGTAGGCGAGACCCGAGCAGCACACGCTGATAGGCGAACGGCCCATCAGGTCGAGAATGATCGACGTGTCGTGCGGCGCAAGATCCCACAACGCGTTGACGTCGTGCCGCACGGGCCCGAGGTTGAGACGCGTCGAGCTGATGTAGTAAATCTCTCCGAGCTCGCCGCTCGAAACGACTTCTTTGAGCTTGGCAACAGCTGCCGAATACAGGAATACGTGGCCAACAAACAAGACACGATCGTTCGCCTCGGCGCACGCGATCAGGTCTGCGCATTCTTCGCTTCGCGTGCAGAGCGGCTTTTCGACAAACGTATGCAGCCCAGCTTCCAGAGCGCGTTTGGCAAGCCGATAGTGTGTCTTCGTTGGCGTTGCAATAACAACGGCGTCGATTCGGTCGCGCCTTAATACTTCGGCATCATCTGTCGTTCCAATAACCTGCGGGAAGCGCTCACAGATTTGCTTCAGCTTTTTCTCGTCGCGGTCGCAAATGCAGACGACTTCGCACTCGGCGGACTCTTGAAAGCAACGAATTAAGTTTGGGCCCCAATATCCAGCCCCGATAATACCGACACGAATCATCTTGTTTCCTCAAATCGCCTGCTTGACCACGTTAAATGAATTACCCACTTGCTCGCATTGAGCCAGTGTTGGCGGCTTACGCAAAGCCACCTTCTCAATCCCACGCGAGTGCCGGAATCGTCAAAAGTATGATCCGCACATCGAGCCAGAAACTGCGGCGTCGAACGTATGCCGCGTCCAGGCACATCATTTCGGTGAATGTTGTTTGATTTTTGCCGCATACTTGCCAGAGCCCGGTAATCCCTGGCAGCACGTCAAATCGCCGGCGATGCCAGCCATCATATTGGCCGTAGGGAACTACATCCGGCCGGGGACCAACCAGACTCATTTCGCCGATTAATACGTTGATCAGCTGTGGCAATTCGTCGACTCCGAAGTTGCGGAACAACGCTCCGCCCGGAATGACTTCGAGCTCGTGGTCGCGCTTTTGAAGCGGCCGATTGCTCGCCATTAAATCTGCAACGTGCGATTGATGTTGGTCCAACCCATCGTTCACTTCGATCGTGCGGAACTTCCACACTCTGAAAGGCTTGCCATCGAGTCCGTAACGCAATTGCCGAAATAGAACGGGGCCCCGCGATACACATTTGATATAGACAGCGACCGCACACAGAAAAGGCGCGAGCACTAACAGCCCGGCGATTGAGCCAACAATGTCGATCGAGCGCTTCCACATGGGGCACGGCGACCCGGCACTGACATTGCGCGAAGCACTTGCGTGACCTACATGTCCGTTTGCCTGTATCTCCCGCGAGCGTTCTTGCTCTTGAATATTGTCGTCCGACGACAGTGCGGCACTTAGCAGCACGTCATCCGCATTGGACGGCTTGGATTTCCAGGATTGCACTAAGGTAGCGCTATCCGTTGCAACTTGCGACATTACGTAAACCCTGAATACGAAGTGCCGTTGCCCGTGAAACGCACTTCGGCCCGTGTCTATTTCGACACTTGTCTTACAATCGATCGTCTAACCACCGAGGGACATACCGGCGTTGATTCGCCAAGACGACCCCCGTCACTCGAATTCCCGCTCGTTCGAGTAGTGCTTTGGCCCGCTGTGCAGTCTGAATTCGCGTCTGATCCGCTTCGACGACAAGCAACGACTCATCCGGCCATCCGGCGGCTGCCCGCGTCTCTGTGAGACTCGTCGACGGCAAGTCGATAACGACTAATCCGTATTTTTGTTTTAACTCATTGAGTTGATGATCACTGCCGACGCCCTGACTTTGGGACGAAGCGGACGACGCTTGCCCCGCCGTCATTACCGAAAGCCGTCCCTCGCTCGCAGGGTGGACACAGGCTTGTGCCTCTGCAGTTCCTGCTAAGACGTCCCTCCAGCCTGGCGAGCCGTTCAGGCCGAATCGCTCCGCAACATTCCGAGAGCGTTCGTCCGCGTCAATCAAGAGGACGGGAGCGGTACCACACTCAGCCGCTTGAATTGCAAGTTCCGCGGCAACTCGGCTGCGCGACGCACCGGCTTCGCACCCCACTATGCCGACGGATCGGGCCAGGTGATGTCCGTTGCCATTGCCGTTCTCCGACAACAATTGGTGCGCGAGCGGTCGAAGACCGCTCTCCGTGGATGCCATGGCGACCCGGTCGCGTTTTGCTGCCGCGTGTCCATTCGTATTCTGATGTTTGCGGTATGGGAGGGAGAGCAGCACCGGCACTCCCAATTCGGCCTCCACCTCATCCGACGACCGCAGCGTTCCGTCAAACATTTCCGCCAAGACAGGCGTAGCGAACGCCACCCCGAGCGCGATGACAAAGCCTAGTGCGAGCAGCAACGGCTTCTTGGGAGAAGTTGGTTTGCCGACAAGCGTTGCGGCTTGGGCAACTTTGACATTTTGAATCCCATCTCGACCAAGCGCATCGTTCAAGCGGGCTTGTTCGAGCTTCTCAACGTGCATCCGATATTTGCCATCCAGGATCTGGACGTTTCGCTCGAGATCTCCGATCTGCACTTCGTCCTCGTTAAGTGCTTTCAGCTCGCTGTTCAAGTCATCACGCTGCTTTTGTGCCGCCACAAGGCGAGCCTGTTGAGCTTCTTTCTTCGCCTTGGCTTGAAGCAGGTCTAGCTCCAGCTGGCGTTGATTAGGGTTTAACGCTGCTGTCGTTTGCGTGCGATCATTCGGCATATCCTTCAGAAGCGCTTCGGCTTCTTTTCGCTGCTGCTGAATCTGCTCGAGCAGCGGGTGCCCATCGCTATAACGCGCGCGAAGTTTGCTCTCTTCGATTTCCAACTCGTAGAGTTTTGCCCGCATCAGGTCTTTGCCCTCATTGGCAAAGCCGTCCACGCGATTGGTCACCAACTCGGGCTGCAGCGAGGCGATGGCTCGCGTCAAATTCTCGATTTCCGCCTCGGAATACGCCAGTTCTCGACCGGCCGAAAGCAATTGCAGCTCGATATCCTTCAGCTGCTCCGCAAATACGGTCCGCCGGCTTTCGATTGTTGAGATGCCGAATTTGTTTTTGCGGTCGCGCAGCGCATCTTGGGCGCTGGTGAGTTGCTTCTGTAGCGAATCTGCTTGCTCGGCGAAGAATGCCAGCGACCCTTCCGTGTGGTTGACACGCAGATGCTCATTTAAAAAGACGCTCGTGACGGCTTCGACGATGTCGTGTGCTAACTGTGGCGACGCGGCAGAATAGGTCACCGTAAGGACCGTGGAATCCTTCGTCGCGAACGCCTTCAGGCCACTCTCTAGTTTGCGAATGGCCGATTCTTCGGGTGTCGCCGGGTCGGAAAGATGAAGCGCGGCCATCGCTTGAGCGGCCCGCTCTGTGAACTGCGAAACCGTGGAACTTAAAGAGTCGCTCCAAGTGCTCAACTTGGTTTCGCTCGAACCGCTGCTGGGTGCAGGAGTCTTGGCATCTTTGACGATTCGGTCTGCGCCGACCTTTTCCACGGCATGTTGCATTACTTCGCGCGACAGCATTAACTGCAGCGCCGAATTGACCTCATCCACCTGCGTCTTCTGCAGCATGATGGTCTGGCCAGTCGTGGCCGTCGGGTCTAGCGCGACGCTTTCGCGACCTACACGAATAAACAGTTTTGCTTCGGATGTGTAGGAGCGCGGATAAAGCGCGATCGCTGCGAGCGTCAGCAGCATGACGCTGAGGAATAGAAACACCATTCGGCGTCGATAGCGGAATATATTCCGCACGATGCCGCGAGGCGTAATCTGGCGAGGATTGGTCGCAGACATGGAAGTGGAGAGTCCGGCGATGACGAAACAAAACGCTCTCGCGACTCCATCCGACTTGAGCAATCCGCGCCGGACCGATCCAAGTTCAGGCGGCGCTTAATTGCGCAGGTGAACCCAGAAAACCGACCAGGCGGTCGCCACAACCCATATCCCTTAATCGTTAGTGTTGCGGCAACCGCTTTACTTTACTCAGATATCTTAAAATCGCCAACGTGCCGCAGTCCTATTTGCCCATTTACAGCGGCTCGATAACCGAAAAATGGCTTGGAATTTATGGAAATCGGGGGCCGAAATCAGCGCCTAAAACGATATGGGCGAAAGAGTTGTGGACCAACTATTATTCACCTACGCTAGCGAAAATGCGAAATGTGGTAGGAACTTCCTTATGTGATCGAGTCGAATACAGGGCGGGGGTATACGACAAAACGTCGTCAATGGCAGGGACCTACACTCGGTTTTACGTCAATTCGAACGCTTGCTAGCATTTGCATCAGAGTGTGTTGATTTCGCGAGGGCCGCCAACAGACCCGCCCCCAATGTCGGCTAGTAAAGCCACGTCAAAATCCTTTAATTCGAAGCGTTCTCTGGCTGCGCGAGGACCCGACAAGGGCGGAATGGTCAACAGCCGCTCCGCTTTGTCTCGAACTTCAGTTTCAACGTCCGCCAACCAACGAATTTCGCCCCCATCGCGAATGCCAATGGGTTGACCATTCCTGAAGGCAAGTCGATTGCCGCGCACCGCCGGCACTTTTGCGCCCTTCGTAAGCACACCAATAAGATTCAGCGGGTCCACCGCCGAAACAACAGCCCACTCGACCTCGCGCGGTTGGTCCCGAAATTTTCTCAGCTGTTCGACCGCCTCAGGCAAAGCAAACTGCTCGCCACCAACCCCGGCGACAAATCGGCCGCCCCGAATTTCGCCGCGCATTTCCAAGCGTCGATACGCGCGTGCCAGAACTCCCCACGGCGGCGCCAACGACTCACGCCCGACCAAGTCCCGAAACATCACGCCGTAACGTCGTAACAAAAGCCAGGCCCACTTCTCCGTCCTCGCATCAGCATCCACGGCTTGAACGAATGGCGGAAATAGTGACCATCGACCACTATGAGAATAATTTCCTCGTTGTCCGGTTCGTACTGTCCGGCGTTTTCGACCGGCCGCGTGTTTTGACTTCACACCGATGCTGCGAATCGCCGCAAATCCATCTGCCGTGACCATTCCTAACGCTGCAAGTTCGCGTAGCGCATCATCGAGTTGACTCGGCATTAAATTCGTCAGCGAAAGTAAGTCGCCAAAGAAAAGGGCCCCATGGCTCTTCAAAGCCTCATAGACGGCTTGAGCATCCCATCGCGCGATGCCAACTGAAATTTCACGCTCGGTGGGCAACAGCCAATTTAAATCGTTGCGAAGAACGAGTGAGATCGGCGTAGAACGCGTCAGTCGTACGCCGCGTGACTCGTCACGCATTTGCGGCGGTTCAAGTCTTCCCCAAGCAACTTCGCCTTTTGCAAACAAGCAATCAAGTTCGTCCGGATCGTAGGCCAAACGTGCTGGTAGTAGATCGTGTTCCCAAGCGCCAAGAGGCGCCTCAAAGCCCTGGAGTCGGCCAATTACGTTTTTCGCAGCATGCTCGCCCGCCGGGTGATCGCCAACAACGCCTTGATATTCCAGCAGAAACCGCATAAAAGCGATTTCGTCGACCGGCGCAATTTGCCGTCGCAAGCGGTCCATAGTCTGACGATGAATTCGCGCTAGCAATCGCCGCTCGCACCACTCCACCTCTTTTGCACCCGGCGTGAAATGCCCGCGTAGGACGAAGCCAGCCAACTCCAGGTGTTCCAGTGCGATTTGGGCATTCTCAGTACTCAAACCAAGATCCGATGCGATCCGCTCGGCCCTCACCGGCCCTACTATTTCCAATCTCCCACGCACTAGAAAGCTGCAAGCTTCGTCTTTCGAAACGCCCGCTTGCAACGATTCAGGCAACGCGGCCGGCGTTTCACCGTTTGCCAGGCCCACCGCCGCATTCACAATCGGCCAACGTTCGGTCGCAATCCACAGGACAGGTCCGTCCGTGACTTCGCGACGTATTGCACGCTGTCGGGTTTCTAACTCACTAAAGAATTCAAGCCAGTCTCCGCATTCGGTTTCCGGCATCGCTCCAGTTGAAAGTAGGACATCGTGCAATTCGTCTGCATCGCGAACGATCGGCCATGCGTCCGACCGCACCTGGTCGATGGCCGCCGGATCGAGCTGACCCAAATCGCGAACGTCATCGGCACGGAAAGTTCGGCGCACCGCCACTGCGCGGGCTCGCCGTTCTTCGATCGGGGCGTCATCCAAAAACGTGTAAACATTCGAATTCACTAGTTGATGGCTGAACGGCGATGGCTCACGAGTGTCTCGCCCTATCAATTGAATTTTGCCGGATTCGATATCGCGCAGAATGTCCATCCATCGCGAATAATCCATCACTTCGTTCAGGCAATCATGTACGGTTTGCCGAACCAGTGGGTGATTGGGCGGCTCGAGGTCGCCGGTGCGATGCTCAAAGCACGCCGTCTGCATCGGGAAGACCGACGTCAGCAAATCTTCGGCGCGAAATCGCTGCAGATAAGGTGGAACTTTTTTGCCGCCGCGAAGCCGGAGCACGGCCAGTGCGCGAGTCACGTTCCACCGCCAGCGAACGCCGAACATCGGCGCCGCCAACAATGCTTGGGTTAGTACCGACTCGGCAATGGACGGTTCGAGCAACGAAAGCATCTGCTCCAACGGAAAGCTCTGCTGCGGCCCCATGGCCAGCACGATTCCGTTGTCATCGGCGATTGCTTGCAGCTCAAAATCAAAGTTTCGGCAGAAGCACTTTCGAAGCGCCAAGCCCCAAGCACGATTGATCCGTGCTCCGAATGGCGCGTGAATAACGAGCTGCATGCCGCCGGATTCATCGAAAAATCGCTCAAATACCACGCGGCGCTGGCTTGGAATAACGCCAATCGCCCCTCCCTGCGCGGCAACGTATGCGACGGCTTGCTGTGCAGCCCATTCATTCGCGCCCGTTTCCTTCTGAAGCCAAGAAACTGCTCGGTCGTTTGAGCCTTCGGCTTGCTCCCATATTTCCTCTCGGAGCTCCGAGAACTCTTGAGACAACTCGGGCGTGCGTCCAGGCGCTTCGCCGAGCCAAAACGGAACGGTCGCCGGTGCCCCATGCGCATCACGGACAGTCACCTCGCCACCGCGAACATACAGGATTCGCCACGACGTGTTTCCCAATTGGAAGACGTTGCCGGTTTGACTTTCCATCGCGAAGTCTTCGTTGAGCGTGCCAACGAACGTGCGATCGCCCTCGGTGACAACGCGATAATCGGCCATCTCCGGAATGGCGCCGCCCGAGGTGAGCGCCGAAATACGCGAATTCCGCCGACCGCGCAATCGATGATGAATTTGATCGCGGTGAAGGTACGCTCCGGTGCGATTACCGGCGGCGATCCCCTCGCTTAACATCGCAACGACTTCATCAAAATTGCGGCGATCAAGATTGCAATATGGCCACGCTTCGCGACACATGGCATAGAGGTCATCCTCCTGCCACTCGTCGCATGCCACAGCTGCTACAATTTGCTGTGCTAAAATATCTAGCGGCGCGGTTGGAATCTCTACGCGATCCAATCGTCCTCGCTTTACGGCTCGAACAAGTGCGAGCGATTCGAGCAGCTCATCGCGGGTTAAGGCAAATAGTCGCCCCTTAGGCACTCGGCCCAGGGCATGCCCGGCGCGTCCCACACGCTGCAAAAAAGTGGCGATCGAGCGTGGCGACCCGATTTGGCAGACCAAGTCGATGTAGCCAATATCAATTCCCAGTTCGAGCGATGCCGTCGCCACGATCGCTTTCAGTTGGCCCGCTTTGAGCTGCTCCTCCGCTCTCAATCGCGTCTCGCGCGAGAGACTGCCGTGGTGACTCGCGATCGACCCCTTCCCGAGCTTCTCCTCAAGGAAATGCGTTACGCGCTCGGCCAGTCGCCGCGTGTTTACAAATACGAGCGTGCTTCGATGACTGTTGATCAGCTCGCACAATCGTGCGTAAATCTCCTGCCAGGTTTCCACCGAACACACCGCCGATAGCTCGCTTGGCGGCACTTCCACGGCTAAATCCAGCTCGCGCACGTGACCGATGTCGATCACACGGCAATTCGAAGAACCATCGGCTCCGATATTAGCCGAACCGACGAGGAATCGAGCGATATCTTCAATCGGCCGTTGAGTGGCTGACAGCCCGATTCGCGTCGGCCGCTTGCTACATAAATGATCCAACCTGGCCAGCGAGAGCGTTAAATGCGATCCTCGCTTATCGCGCGCAAGCGCGTGGATTTCGTCGACAATTACGGTGCGGACATTGCGCAAAATCTCCCGACTTTTAGCGCTCGTGAGCAACAGATAGAACGATTCGGGCGTTGTTACCAGGATATGCGGCGCTTTTCGGAGCATCGCCTGCCGGTCTTTGGCCGGCGTATCGCCTGTCCTGACTGCGACGCGAATTGGCAGCGGGTCTGCCCCGGCCGCGATGGCGATTTGATGAATCTCCGCCAGTGGCTCCTGCAGATTTCGATGGATGTCGTTGCTTAGCGCCTTCAGTGGCGAAACGTAAACTACCTGCGTCTCATCCGGCAACGTTCGGTCGAGCGATTGGCGAAGCAATTGATCGATCGATGCAAGAAACGCGGCCAGCGTCTTGCCTGAACCGGTCGGAGCGGCCAGCAGCGTGTGGTTTCCGCCAACAATGGCCGGCCAGCTCTGCGCCTGCGCTTCGCTCGGCGCAGAGAATCGGCTCGCAAACCATTCACGTATAAAGGGATGGAAATACTCGAGCGGCATTCCAACATTATAGGCGCGTCCACGCGCCGGGGCAGCCGCCCAGCACTCGCAAGGCTATCCTTTCATCACCTCGAATTTGCCCGGAACCGGTACAGGATAAAATCCGTCCTTGTCCGGCACGACGGAGGGCATCGCCGCGAAGTCATAAGATTGCGGCGAAAGATCGATACCCTTCTTAAGCGCATCTTCCCACTTAACTGCCTTGCCGGAATATGTTGCCATCCGGCCTAAGATCGCCGTCATTGTGGATTCAGCGCCGTATTGCACTTCGTTATAGATTTGCCCGTCGCGTAACGCGGCAAATAAGTCGTGGTGCTCCTGATGGTGGTTGTCGAGCTTCGGTCCAGGGCTCTTCCACTTGCCGTCCTTCGTAATGATCAAACCACCGGCGGTGTCGTCGATATCGAGCGTTCCCTTCGAGCCGTGTGCGTGCTCGCGAACTTCGGAATCGCAATCCGGCATGTGTCGGCATTGGCTGAACATCTTCGTCCCGTCGGCAAAAGTGTATTCCACGGCGTGATGGTCGAAGATTTGACCGTACTCTTTGCCTGTCCGCACTTGCCGCCCGCCCATGCCTTGTGCCATGACCGGATGAGCGCCGTGAATCCAGGTACCGACGTCCAAATTGTGAATATGCTGCTCGACGATATGATCGCCGCAAAGCCACGTGAAGTAATACCAATTGCGCATTTGGTATTCCATTTCCGTCTGCTCGGGCTTGCGCGGGCGAACCCAGAGCCCATGATCGTTCCAATACACGCGTGTGCAAATCAAGTCGCCGATCGCGCCGTCGTGAATTCGCTTGATGGTTTCCACGTAGCGCGGATCATGCCGGCGTTGCAAACCAACGGCTACCATCAGGTTCTTTTCTTTGGCCTTTTCGTTGGTCGCAAGGACACGACGGATTCCAGGCGCATCGGTCGCCAGTGGCTTTTCCATGAATATGTGCTTGCCGGCCTCGACAGCCGCATCGAAATGGATCGGCCGAAAATGCGGCGGCGTAGCGATCACCATCAGGTCAACACCGCTGTCGATCGCTTGGTGATAGGCATCGAAGCCCGAAAACTGTCGCTCCGCCGGTACGTTGACCGTGGAATCTTTGAACAGAGGATCCCCATCGCGCCGACCACGTTCCACCGCTTTGTTGACGTTATCTAAACAAGCCTGCACGTTATCGGGGAACGCGTCCGCCATCGCCCACAGCGTGACTTTTCCTTTGGTGGCGAGTGCCTGAGTAGCCGCTCCAGTGCCACGTCCACCGCAGCCGATCAGCGCGATTTTGATTTCGTCGCTGCCGCCTGGGTGTGCGCCCCGCGCAATCCGGGCGCTAACGCCCGTTAGTACGACCCCCCCCACCAATGCCGATGACGTCTTCAAAAAAGTGCGACGTGAAGAATCGGCACCGATTTGATCGCTATTCTCGAACATATTGAACTCCGCTTGTGAATTGGGGGCGGTGGGACACCAGAGCGGTGAATCGCCAACCGAAGGTGGGATGCGTTCAATATACCTGCCGATTAAACGGATGCGAAGAGTTGAACAAGTTCTGCGATAATGCCTGGCTGTGTTTTGTTTCCCTATCGAAAATCCCGGGCCTTTACATCGAATTCTTTGAGCGCATCGCCCAACGGCTCGATCCGGTTTACGACCACATGAATCACCTTCGTGACGTCAGCATCCACAGTTTGGATGCGCCCGTGTGCGATCCACGCCCGGGCACGGCGGGCAACTCGATAGAAGCGATCCCACGTTTGACGATGGACGACCAAATTCACCGTACCCGTTTCGTCCTCCAAGGTCACAAACGTGATGCCCTTCGCCGTGCCCGGCCTTTGACGCAGCAATACTATGCCGGCGACGACTACTGGCGACTCGTTCGAGAGTTCGCCCAAACGCTGTGCCGGTGTGATCCCTAATCGCTGTAACTGCTTGCGATAAAACGAAATCGGATGCGCCCGCAACGACAAACCCGCCGTACGATAATCGGCAACTACCTGTTCATATAATTGCATCGGAGGCAACGTCTCCAGAATTGGTTCTTCGCTCGTTTGCTCGTCATCCCACTTATTAGCTCCAATAGCCGATGACCTACGGTCACCGGAGCCCGGACGGCGTGGCCGTCCGGCTATCGATTCTTTACCCCCACTATCAAACAACGGCATCGCGCGTCGTTTCTTGTCCTGGCCGAGCGCCTGCCACAATGCTTGCCGTCGTTCAGCACCAAGCGAGACAAAAGCATCTGCTTCCGCCAAGCGTTTTATTTTTGCTTGCCCCAATCCAGTGCGGCGTGCGAAGTCATCGAGCGATAAAAACGGCCCTGCCTCTCGAGCATTTTCGATCGCCTTGCTAGCCGCTTCACCCAAGCCATTGAGTATCCGAAATCCCAACCGCAGTTGTGGGTCATTTTTCTCCGTCGCCGCTTCCTCTTTTTCCAAAATACAGTCCCAGCGACTCCAATTCACATCGACTGGCCGCACCACGACACCGTGTTCTCGCGCATCGCGTATGAGTTGGGCAGGTTGATAAAAACCCATCGGCTGACTGTTAATCATCGCCGCCGCGAACGCTGCTGGGTAATGGTGCTTCAACCACGCCGAGACATACACCAGCAGCGCGAAGCTCGCTGCGTGCGATTCCGGAAAACCATATTCGCCAAATCCCTCGATTTGCTGATACACCCGATCAGCAAACTCTCGTGGCAAATGGTTCGCTTTCATACCGGCACGAAGCTTCTCCTGAAATTGGCTGATCAAGCCGGGCCTGCGCCAGGCGGCCATCGCTCGCCGGAGTTGATCGGCTTCCCCAGCCGAAAACCCAGCGGCAACGATTACGAGCCGCATAGCCTGCTCTTGAAAAATGGGTATGCCGAGCGTTTTTTTTAACACTTCGCGAATTGCGTCGTTGGGGTAGGTGACTTCCTCCTTTTCTGCTCGTCGCAACAGATACGGATGCACCATATTTCCCTGAATCGGCCCCGGCCGCACGATCGCTACTTCGATCACTAAATCGTAGAACGTTCGCGGCTTCAACCGCGGCAACATCGACATCTGTGCTCGGCTCTCGATCTGAAACACGCCAATCGTATCGGCACGGCAGATCATGTCGTACACACCTTTGTCATTTGGCGAGATGGTCGCCAGCGTTAACGCGCGGCCATAGTGCGATTGCACCAAGCCGAAACACTTTTGAATTGCTGTTAGCATTCCGAGGCATAGACAATCGACCTTCAAAATACCGAGCTCATCGAGGTCGTCTTTGTCCCATTCGATGACCGTGCGGTCCTCCATCGCCGCGTTTTCAATTGGCACCATTTCGCACAGCGGCCCCTGTGTCATCACCATTCCACCGACATGCTGCGATAAATGCCGCGGAAAACCGATGATTTCATTAACACAATAAATCAGCCGCTGGCCCAAGTCGGATGCCGGATCGATTCCCACATCCTGGCAGCGACGCACGAATTTCGGATCTTGTGTGTGCCCTTCGATGTTCTTAGCTAGCGCATCAACTCGATCGAGCGATAGCCCTAACGCCTTCCCGACATCGCGAATCGCCGAACGCGTGCAATACGTGATCACTGTCGCGGCGAGCCCGGCCCGCTCGCGGCCGTATTTTTCATATAGATACTGCAGCACTTCCTCGCGTCGCTCGTGTTCGAAGTCGACGTCGATGTCCGGCACCTCATTCCGCTCGCGGCTAATAAATCGCTCAAAAAGCAGATCGATCTCCGTGGGATTGACGGAGGTCACGCCCAAGCAATAGCACACCACCGAATTCGCCGCCGATCCCCTACCCTGACACAAAATCTTTCGCGATCGAGCAAACCGTACCAAGTCTTGGACGGTGAGAAAGTACGCTTCGTAATGCAGTTCGCCGATCAGCTGCAATTCCGATTCAATTTGCTGCTGCACTGTTTCCGGCACTCCGTCCGGATACCGTTCGGTCGCGCCTTTCCATGTGAGCTGCTTCAAATACTCGAGCGGCGTTTGCCCCGCAGGCGCAAGCTCAGCCGGATACTCGTACTTCAACTGATCGAGGGAGAAGCGGCACCGTTCGGCAATTTCCACAGTCCGCGCGATCGCATCTGGCGCTGTGGCGAAGAGCTCGCGAATAACATTGAGCGGTCGCAAGTGCCGCTCAGCGTTTGGAAAAAGCAGCGTCCCTTCGGCCGCGGCGACTGTAGTGCCATGCCGAATCGCGGTCAGCACATCGTGCAGCACCATTCTCCGGGACAGATGGTAATGAACGTCCCCCGCGGCCACGAGTGGCAGATCGGCCTTACGTGAAAACTCCTGCAACCAAGCTAATCGCGCGCGATCATCCGCCCCGCGCACGAGTTCTGCTAATAAATAACACCGATCCCCAAATATCTCGCGGTAGATCGCAGCCTCCGGCTCTGCCGGGGGTTTATCACGTACGATTCGCAACCCGGAATCTGACTCAGGGTCGCTAACTATTGCGTCCTCGTAAATCTCCGGCAGAGCCGAGGGCTGAACGCCGGCGATCAGCCCTTCGTTGAATTCCGTGATGTCGTTTAATACCAGCGCGCACTCACCTTTCGGCGCCTGCCGCCGGCCGCGCGTTAGTAGCCGACATAACCGTCCGTAGCTGGCTCGATCGGTCGCCCATAACACCACCGGCAACGCATCGCTCGGCGTAATTTCCGCCCCGATAATGAGCGGCAATCCCACGTCTTTGGCCGCCATGTGCGCTCGCACCACGCCCGCCAAACTGTTTCGATCCGTCACTGCGAGGGCGCTGTACCCAAGCTCCTTCGCTCCCTCGACCAACTCATTGGCATGCGATGCGCCTTCCAAAAACGAAAAGTTCGTTTTGCAATGTAGCTCTGCGTATTGCATCGGAAGTCAATCGTTCCTCTTGACCCACTCATTCAAAAATCCCATGGAGAAACCACCGCTGGTCCACAAGTCGCTCAAATATCCAAAAGTGGCGGCTCGATTCGGTGGTCACACGGTAATAATCTCGCCGTACTGTCGGCCCGCGCCACCATAATGTTTCGATCCGCTCTGGTCCCACACACCGGATAACTTGCTCGCGACGCTTTTCCAGCCACACAAACTGCGGAGGACCATCGGGCGCAACACCTTCCACTTCTATCGCTTGAGGCTTTGAGCACAACACCAACGGGCGCGCGGGAATGCTAACAGACGATGACTGCGGAGATGAATGGCCTCTTTTGGTTACTTGTTTCAGTGCCTGCTTGTTTTTTCCCAATACCGCTGTCCATTTCACCGCCCGCTCGGGAACTGGGCTCGCACGCGGCTCCGCCCGCAACACGCTTTCGTAGCCCAACCGGCTTCCAAGCCGATTTACCAACACAGCGAGTTGATGCGGATCGGTCGGCCAGCAATCTGCGAACAATTCGCCCTGCCGCTCGCCGAGCCGCCCCACCACCGCAGCTCGAAGTTCAATCCGATCCACTTCGCTTCTTAGTTGCACGCGCTCCAAGTGCAGTTCGATAAGCTCCAGTAATTGCCGCGCATTCGCCGAAGGTTGCAACAATCCAACCTCGAACTGCTGAGGCGTGCAGCCCGCGGAACAAAATGACCCTATCAGCAGCACTGCTCCCTGATCTCGCGAGGTTAACTGCCCTGCTAACTGTTCCACTAATTGCTCGAAAACGTACAACAGCACAGTTCGATCAGCCGTTGGCTCTTCCAGCACGTGACTGGCTTCCAACGCTGCCGACGGGCGCCGCGGTTCGATCAACTCCCGTCCCGCGCCTGTCAATTGATCGAGCCGCAGCAACAACTTCTCGCCAAATCGGGATACCAACCCCTCACGCGGAAGCGCCTTCAATTGGTCCACGGTTTCGATGCCCAATTCTTGCAGCAGCCCGGCCGCCTCCTCAGAAATCCGCAATGATTCCACGGGCAGGATAAATGACGAATGCTTGGATGACTCACCCGCCCCTTCCATGTTGTTAGTCAAAGCTTCATCGAAGTGTGTTGCCGCCCAAGCGGCTCCCACCGTATCCGCGACTCCTAGGCGCACCAAATACCCACGCCGCGTGAAAAACTTTTTCACCTGCCCAACTAGCCGCGCCTCGCTCCCCCATAAATGCTCAAGGTTGCCAACGTCCAACAACAAACTCTCCGGCTCCGCCACCTCTTCAATCGCCACCCGCGGGCTGAATCGTTCGCAAGCCTCGGCGCATTTCACCAGCGCGCGGCGATCACCTTCGGGATCGTATTTCGCAACCGACAACCCTCTTGCGAGCGCTTGCGCCTCCACAAGCGGCATGCCCGGCCGCACACCTTCCGCAGCCGCCTTCTGGCAACACACCGCGACCTCGCTGCCGCGTGGGGCACTACGCACCAGCACCATGGGCCGCCCTTTAAGCTCCGGCCGAGCGCGAACGGCTCGCTGAATCGGCCAAGTCGGTAACCACACGCAAAGGATGCGGGTCATACGTAAAATCACTCTGCACAGTGTGAGCTACATCATCGATTTCCAACGTCACGGAGCCGCCTTCACGCCCACCACGACAATGCACCAGCCCAACTTGAGCCAAACGTCCCTGGTTCGCAGTCCGTTGGCCGTTCTTCTCGTGCAACGGACTACAGACAGCCGACCACGGACTAACTTCCAATCTCACATTCGCCCACGTCGGCTGGCCGCGAGCAGCAGCGGGTCGCAACAGCACGCCCAAAGTCCGTCCAGCTTCGGCCGCTAACTGCAACCGGCGAAACGCTCGACTCTCAAGCCGCTCGAACTTCCCCCACATCGCCGCCACCACCGGTGAATGCAGCGCTTGTACCGCCGCCCACAGTTCATCCCTCACCGTCTTAGGACGCACCACGATCAGCCGCTCCAAATCAACTCCCCACGTCGCGGCCGCCGGCGGATAAAAAGTTTGCGATCGGTCGACGACTACCAACACGCCCCCCTCTCGGCAAGCTTCGCGCGCACACAATAGCCCCAACGTTGCCGCCCCACTTCCGCTCAAACTGCTCAGCCATTCGATCATCATCCCCGGCCGCAATCCGCCCTCGGGTAATAGCCGATCGAGCGCCATCACTCCGCAAGAAAAAATGGTGGCTTCGTCGTCCTCCTTCGTAGCTCCCCACCGGCCTAATTGTTGACGTAATCCATCAACTAGCTGATCGCGCCCGTCCCGCGGCACCGGCTGTTTTGGCCACGACAAATCAGCGGATTCCGATCGAAAAACACTACTCATCGCGAGCCTCGGTGGATGCTAGCACCCCTTGCCGATATAACTGTACAAATGTATCGTAATACGTCAAGCGAGCTTTTTAGAAAAAGCAAAAACCTGACATAAAATAGGCGCAGAAATCGCCCGGCGAAGCAGAAAGCTTCCAAGAAAAATTACTACGAAACCGCTTGCGACAAACCTGCGGAACCGATCATTGAACGCCAGGAACGCTCGCGCTCAAAAGCCCCTCTTCTCGCATCGATGCCCAAAAGTTGGCCGGCACTTCGACGAACGCCGAGCGAATGTTCTCCGCCACCCGGTCGGAATACGAAGAGTCAATCTGCACCGCCACCACCCCCGGCAGCAACAACGCAAATTGTATGCACGCATGAGCTGGCGTAATGCCATGGCCATCGCATAGCGCGACAAAAGCCTTCCGCCAGGCAATGAAAGTGCGCTGTGCCTCGTCATCGGCACGAACCGCATGCCCATCTAATCGATTGCCACCTACCAAAAACCCGCCTTCGAACACACCCGACAAAACAATCGGAATTTGCCGAGTCACCAATTCACCCATCGTTGCAAGGCACTCGGGCACTTGACGCATCACGGTGCATCCGCCGACGAACGTAACCCAATCCGGTTCAATTTCCCCAAGCCGGCGAGACGCTGACGGCCAGTCTCGCACCACGACACCCACCCCTTGCACGGCCTTCGCTGACTTGAGATCCATCGCCGCCGACCATGTCACTACGTCCGGATTCTTGACCGAAATTAACCTCGGCCGATACTCAGTCCCCAGCAACCAACTGCTTTTTTTCCAACTCTCTTCGACCTCGCTTGCTTTGCCATCGATCTCCAGTTCTATAACAATCTCTTGACCAGGGGTTTCGAACCGTCGCAATGTCCGGCCCAATACTTCAAGCGCGATCCCATCGCCAAACTGGTAATTCACATGGCACACGATCGGCGGCCTGACCTGCCGAAACCACTCACCGCAAATAGCCGACTTCGCTTGCTCCGTAATGACGCGCTTCACATTGCCCAGCGAAGCGGTACAGAAGACGATCGGCGGCGTGTCTACTCCAGTGAAAGCAAGCGGGAGGTGCCGAGCGTATAAAAACCCCATAGTCCTCACATCGGACAGGTCGCCATGCGCAGTCGAGTTGCAGCAAATCAAACGGGAAGCGATCAATTAGAAGCTGGGGAACTAGGATTTGAACCTAGACTAAAGGAGTCAGAATCCTTCGTGCTACCGTTACACCATTCCCCAAAAACAAGCGGTTCACAACGCCCCTCGTGGGCGTTGATATCCGCGACGCATTTAAGAACGGTCGCCGAACAACCGAACGTTACGGTATACGGCATCTTCCCGCCGGTCAATGTCGAGGTAACCCCTACCAAAGTCCTGTTTTTAATGCTGTGGACGGTGCCTCAGCCATTGCTTTCTAACGCGAGTTCTCTTCACCGGGGTGCTCGGCGCAGTCAGAAAAAAGTCGAATTGCACGCCGAAGAGCGGGCGGCCAAGACGCTTCCCATCGGCAGGACCCGGCCGGAGCCGACGCTTCGGCTGTAGTTTGACCGACCGTGGAGTAGCGCCGCGCTAAATCGCTCAATAGATTTGCGTTATTGTCGAGCGAAACCCGCAATTTCGCACAAAATCATGCTGGGCTGGTGCAATACGAAATGGTTGACGCTGCAACCAGCCCGATTCTAAAATGAGGGGCTGCTGTTCTTTTTCCGCATGGATTCGATCGAATCAATTGGTGCGATTCGCGCGCTGCTTTCCACCGGTGCGCTAAAGAGAATCGCTTACCTCGATCGGCGGTGAGCTTGCATGGCCATCCTTGAATTAGTTAAGGGGACGATCCCCGGCACGCGATTTGAGTTCGACAGCGACCGCGCGGTGATCGGTCGCAGTGCCGATTGCGAGGTCCCACTCGATGTGCCCGCCGTCAGCCGGCGGCACGCCGTAATCCTAAAGGAAAGCGGCCGCTATTTCATTGAAGATTTGCAAAGCCGCAACGGCACCTTTCTCAATGACAATCGCATAACGGAACGCGAGTCACTCGGCGAAGGAGACCGACTCCTAATTTGCGATCAGGAGTTTCGCTTCTACTCCGGACAGAGTCCGACGCTGCTGAATCCGCTTCGCAATCTCGAGGAGTCGTCCCTCTCCGACTTGGTAGATGACCGCGCGACGCCTGGCCGTGGCAGCGTCATGGCCACGCTCGATGTGAGCGGAGGTTCAGCGAGTTGGGGCCTTTCTGCCAAGCCTGAAGTCAAACTCGCCGCCCTCATGGAAATCTCGAACGGGCTTGCGCACGCGGTTTCGGTCGAAGACATTCTGCCCAAGTTGCTCGATAGCTTGTTCAAAATCTTCACGCAGGCCGACCGGGGCTTCGTCGTCATGAACCCGAAGGCAGACGGCCCACCCGTCGTCGTGGCTGATAAGAGCCGTCGGCCCGGCGGCGAAGAGCGAATGCGGATTAGCCGCACGATCGTCGAAGAAGCGATGAAAAACAAAAAGGCCATACTCTCCGCCGACGCGGCCAGCGATGAGCGCTTCGGAATGGCCCAGAGTATCGCCGATTTTTCCATCCGTTCGATGATCTGCGCTCCGATGATCGGCCTCGACGGCCAGCCGCTCGGCGTCATTCAAATCGATACGCTGAATCAGCGGGCACGCTTTACCGATCAGGACCTCGAGGTCCTCGCGACTGTTGCCAGCCAAGCGGCCGTGTCGATCGATAACGCGAAGATGCACGAACAGGTAATGGCCCAGCGGGCCATGCAGCGTGATCTCGAGCTCGCCCGCCGGATGCAGCGCAGCCTCCTACCCAGTGCCCCACCGCAGGTGCCCGGCTACTTTTTCTTCGATTATTATCAGGCTGCTCGGCAGGTCGGCGGCGATTACTACGACTACGTCCAGCTGCCCGGGGGCCGCTATGGAGTCATCGTTGGCGATGTCGCAGGCAAAGGCGTGCCGGCAGCGCTGCTTATGGCCCGGCTTTCCGCCGACGTCCGCTTCGCCCTGGCGAGCGAGCCAGACCCAGCGAAAGCAATTCAACGAATTAACGACGGCTTTGCCAAGCAAGATTGGCAAGATCGTTTCGTCACCATGCTCGCCGCGGTTCTGAACCCCAACACAAGCGAGCTCACAATCGTGAACGCGGGCCACATGGCCCCATTGTTACGCCGACACGACGGCATCGTGACCGAAATTGGCGACGACGCCGCGGGGCTGCCGCTTGGCGTTTCGGAAGGCTTCGAATACGAGTCCTTCACTCACAAAGTCGAACCGGGCGACGTCCTCACCATCTTTACCGATGGCTTCAGCGAAGCTATGAACAACGAGCGCGAGCTCTATGGCCTCGAGCGATTAAAGCAGCAGCTGAGTTGCCCTGCCGTGAGCCTCGTCGATTTCGGGCAGCATATCTTGGACGACGTCCACAAATTCGTCGACGGCTACGACCAAAGCGACGACATGTGCCTCGTCTGCTTCGGCCGCGTCGACGCTTAAGTCCAATTCACTTGCAACAAATTCTCGATCTGCTGCACGCCATCAACCCGTCGCACCGCTTCCTGGGCCATTTGCTTCTGGAAGAACGTTTTCACGCTTCCTGTGAGCACTACCCGGCCGTCCGCGGCTTCAACACGCACGTCTTGAAATGGCACGTGCGGGTTCGACGTCAACGCGGTGCAAATCTGGTCGAACAACGGGCGGGTGAGAGTGGCGGTGCTCATGTGCTGGCTAACGCGGGTTGGGGAGCGAAGCGGTTAAGTAAAGGCTGCCGACTCTCAAAAATAGCACGCATTGTTTGCGCAGGACGCTTCGTCCATAACATTTTGTATATCACCAAGCCGCGCTCTTCGTGTCCCACTAACATCGGCCGTTTGCCCCGCCCGGCGCCACGCAAAGCAATCGAAGCCTGATAAGATGTGTGGGCGTTGCCGCGCGCAGCCATTACATTCGCGCTCGAAATCGCCGGCACCGCGCAGCAAATTCCGCCTATGACGCCTTTGACGGCTGGCGACTTGAATTGCAGCCTCAAAACTGCCCGCTGAAAAGATTCGAGTTACCCCTGAAGCCAGCTCGGCAATTGGCCGGCGGGCGGCAGACGAACCACGATCGCCGACGTTATTGCCGGCAGTTTCCGAACGTCCGCAAGCGCCTCCGGCGACGGCTCGGTATCTAAATTTAACACGCCTACGGCCTCGCCACCCGGCGCATCGCGCCCCACCGCCATTTGAGCGATGTTGATTCCATGCTTACCAAAAATCGTACCCACAGCACCAATGATGCCGGGCACATCGTGATGGCGAAACACCAAGATCCGCCCGTCCAGGTAAGCTTCCAACCGTCGATCATCGAGCGACACCAGCCGCGGCATGTGCTGACCAAAAATGGTCGCCGCCGCTTTGTGCTGGGCATGATCGTAAACCACTTCCGCCGTCATCGAAGAGCGGAACGAACCCATCTCGCTCCGCGATTCCTCGGTCAACTTGATACCACGCTGCTTGAGCACAACTTCCGCATTTACCAGGTTCACTTCCTGATCGAGCGCGCCCTGCAGCAATCCGGCGGCAAAGACCGCAGTGAGAATCTTTGTTTCCTTCTCGGCAATCTCACCTTTGTACAGAATTCGGCACGACTTCAGCGCGCCCGTCTCCATACCGGCCAGCAGAATACCCAACCGATGAGCGACGTCTAAATACCCGCGTAGCGATTCTAACGTCTGCGGATCGAGCGACGCCACATTTACTGCATGGCGTATCGCGCCGGTCGTCAGATACGCAACAACCAGCTCGACGGCTTCCACCGCAACTTGCGTCTGCGCTTCCTCGGTGCTCGCCCCCAAATGCGGCGTGCAAACAACGCCGGACAGGCCAAACAGCGGGCTATCGGTGCAAGGTTCGGTCGCATAAACATCGAGCGCAACACCGGCAATCTTGCCGCTCTTCAACCCTTCGGCCAATGCCGCTTCTTCGTAGATTCCGCCGCGCGCCGCATTGATGAGCCGCACGCCCGGCTTCAACTTTTCGAGCTGTGCCATTCCGACGAGACCGCGTGTCTCGTCTGTCAGCGGCGTGTGGACTGTAAGATAGTCGACTTTGGGCAACATCGCCTCGACCGTATCGACCGGTTCGATGCCCAGTTCTTTCGCCCGCTCCTTGGACATAAACGGATCGTAACCAAGCACATTCATCTCCAGTGCCCGGGCCCGCTTCGCCACCGCAACGCCGATCCGACCCAGCCCTACGATGCCAAGCGTCTTGCCGGCGACCTGGGTACCCATGTATTTATTGCGGTCCCATTTGCCTTCACGCAAGCTCTGGTGAGCAGGAGCGATATTCCGCGACAGCGCTAACATCAACGCAATCGTGTGCTCCGCCGTGCTCAGCGTATTACCGCTCGGCGTATTCATCACGACGATGCCCTGCTTCGTCGCGGCTTCTTTATCGATGTTGTCTGTTCCAACGCCCGCGCGAACCACCGCCTTCAAGCGACGATTCCCTTCGAGCGCCTCGGCCGTGATTTTCACACCGCTGCGGCAAATCGCGCCATCGAATTCCGCGAGCGCTTGGCGAAGTGCGTCACCCTTCAGCCCAGTCCGCACCTCGAATTCTATACCCGGCGCGGCCTCAAGCATTGCGAGGCCTTCCGGAGCGAGCGTATCGAGAACGATTATGCGGGCCATCTTGGTAGAGTTGCTGTTCGAAGACTTGGATTGCGGCGCTTTCGATGATGCGTTCGCTCGTGGCGACTTTTCAGTGACTGCCATTCTTGAGACCTATCCCTAATCCCTTTGTTGCCCTGCGACCGCGACGCCCGCATTTTGTTCGCAGAATTCGACCATGAAATCGCGGAGCCTTTCGACTCCTTCTACCGGCATGGCGTTGTAAAGCGAAGCCCGGATACCGCCGACCGAGCGATGACCCTTCAAATCAGTCATCCCCTGCTTCTCCGCTTTTTCCACGAACGTCTTCGTGAGCTCTTCACTCGGCAGGCGGAACGACACGTTCATCATCGAACGCCACTTTGGTTGCGAGTGGCCAACGTAGAAACCATCGCTGCTATCAATTACGTCGTAGAGCAGTTTGGACTTGCTCCGGTTGATCGATTCCATCTTTGCCAGGCCGCCGACGTCGTCGACTAACCACTTCGTAACCAGCCCCAAAATATAAATCGGGAAGGTCGGCGCCGTGTTCCATAGCGACTGCGCCTCGGCATGCGTATGGAAATTCAAATAGCCGGGCAACGCTTCGCTGCTCCGCGGCAACAAATCTTTGCGGATGATCACGACCGTCACACCGGCCGGCCCCGCGTTCTTTTGAGCGCAAGCGTAATAAATGCCATACTTCTTAATTTCGACCGGGCGACTCAAGAAGTCGCTGGACGAATCGCATACCAGCGGCACGTCGCCAGTGTCAGGCTCATCTCGGAACTGCACGCCCTGTATCGTCTCGTTCGAGGCGTAATACAAGAACGCAGCTTTCGGATCGACTTTCAGGTCTGAAGACTCCGGCAAGCGATCGTAGTTCGTCGCCTTCCCGTCCCAAATGACTTTCGTCTCGCCAAACTTCACCGCTTCCTGAGCAGCATATTTGCTCCAAGACCCGGTTACGAGGTAATTGCACAACCGCCGGCCGCCACCCATGAGATTCATGGGGATCATTGAAAACTGCAGCCGCGCGCCGCCTTGAAGAAACAAAACGGCATAGTCGTCGGGCACGCCCAACAACTGCCGCAAGTTCGCTTCAGCGTCGGCAATGATTTTCTCGAACGTCCGGCTACGGTGGCTGATCTCGAGAATCGAAGCCCCAACGCCTGGCAAAGCCAACAAATCGCGCTGCGCTTCCAACAACACGGGCTCAGGCAATACCGCGGGGCCCGCCGAAAAATTGAATACTCGGTCTTTCATGTGTCTGGCTCGTCGTCCCTGAAATTGTGCACGAATTTCCCGCACATTGTACCGTTATTGGTCTGTGCTGACGATGGCTGTTTAGTCATGCCATTCGAGTGCGAGATTCACTCATGCCGTGGAGTTTCCACGGCCTTCCGCCTTCCAGACACGCGCCTCACCGTGCCGGTTCAAATTCGTAAAAGTTACAAGCCGCACGCCGTCTCCAGCACGATGCCCAGCCGTTTATCCGCGATATTTTCTCCGCTACAATTCATTGCCGAGGCCGCCGGAGCTGGGTCGGCCGACCGTTTTCACCAAGGACCCCAACATGGGCACGCCCACCGTATTTGACCCCTTCCAAGCCCGCGACACATTCAACACCGGCAGCGGTCAGGCTGGCATTTATCGCCTCTCGAAACTCGAAGACGCCGGCCTCGGCAAAATCGCCGCCCTGCCCTACTCGATCCGTGTCCTGCTCGAATCGCTTCTCCGAAATTGCGACGACTACGAAGTCACGCAAAACGATGTAAAAGCCCTCGCCGATTGGAAGGCCGCCGCCCCAGCCCAAGTCGAAATTCCGTTCAAACCCGCCCGGGTCGTTCTGCAAGATTTCACCGGCGTGCCGTGCGTCGTCGATCTCGCTGCCATGCGATCTGCGATGAAACGCCTCGGCGGCGATCCCAAAAAGATTAATCCGCTCGTCCCCGTCGACCTCGTGATCGACCACTCCGTTCAAGTCGATTACTTCAACTCCGCCGATGCGCTCGACCTAAACATCGACATGGAATTCTCGCGCAACCGCGAGCGCTACGAATTCCTCCGCTGGGGCCAAAAGGCGTTCAACAACTTCCGCGTCGTCCCGCCGGGCACCGGCATCGTGCACCAGGTGAATCTCGAATACCTGGCCAAAGTCGTGTTCATGGGTAAAGACGCAAAGGGCGCTGTCGCTTTCCCCGATTCCTGCGTGGGCACCGATAGCCACACGACGATGATCGACGGCCTTGGCGTCGTCGGCTGGGGCGTCGGCGGCATCGAGGCCGAAGGCGTCATGCTCGGCCAATCGATTTACATGCTGCTGCCCGAAGTCGTCGGCATGGAGCTCACCGGAAAACTTCCACCGGGCGCGACCGCGACCGATTTGGTCCTCACAGTCACCGAAATCCTCCGCAAAGAAAAAGTCGTCGGCAAGTTCGTCGAGTTCTTCGGCCCCGGCGTCAGCACCATGGCCGTCGCCGACCGCGCCACCATCGGCAACATGTCGCCTGAGTACGGCGCCACGATGGGCTTCTTCCCCGTCGACGACCAAACACTCCGCTACTTACAGCAAACCGGCCGCACCAAGGCGGAAGTCGACCTCGTCGAACGCTACTCGAAGGAGCAAGGCCTATTCCGCACCGATAGCGCCGCAGTCCCAACGTTCACGAAAGTGGTGAAGCTCGACCTCGGCACGGTCCAGCCTTGCCTGGCCGGCCCTAAGCGCCCGCAAGACCGCATCCCTCTCTCAAAGATGAAACCCGCGTGGCGTGATGCGCTTACCACCGTCTACGGCAAGCGCGACCTCACGAACGGCTCGCCCGAAGGCCGCTGGGAAGGCGAAGGCGGCCACAAAATCGAGCCCAAACACGCCGCCCACGCGACCCCCGCGGCACCCGATCCCGGCTTCAGCGGCATCCCCGTGAAGTGGAACGAAAAATTGTTCGACGTCAAACACGGCGACGTCGTCATCGCCGCCATTACCAGCTGCACGAACACCAGCAACCCCAGCGTAATGGTCGCCGCCGGCCTCCTCGCCAAGAAAGCGGTCGAGAAGGGTCTCACCGTCCCGCCGCACGTTAAGACCAGCCTCGCCCCCGGCTCGCGCGTTGTCACCGACTACTTCCAAAAAGCAGGTCTCGAAACTTACCTCGAAAAAGTCGGCTTCTACACCGTCGGCTACGGCTGCACCACCTGCATCGGCAACAGCGGCCCGCTCCCCGATCCAATCTCCGAAGCCGTCAAGAAAAACGACCTGGTCGTCGCCGGCGTGCTCTCCGGCAACCGCAACTTCGAAGGCCGCATCAACCCCGATGTGAAGGCAAACTATCTCGCCAGCCCACCGCTCGTCGTCGCCTACGCCCTCGCCGGCACCACCGACATCGACTTCGAACGGGAGCCGATCGGCGCAGGCACAAACGGCTCGCCCGTCTATCTGCGCGATATCTGGCCCACCCACAGCGAGGTCCAATCCGTCGTCGAGCAATCCGTGCTCCCAGGAATGTTCGAAAAACAATACGGCGACGTCTGGAACAAAAACCCCAAGTGGAACGCCATCAAAACCAGCGAAGGCCAGCTCTACGAATGGGATAAAGACAGCACCTATATCCAAGAACCCCCGTTCCTCGAAAACCTCGCTCCTCAGCCCGGCCCGATCCAACCGATCAAAGGTGCCCGCTGCCTGGCAGCCTTCGGCGACTCCGTAACCACCGACCACATCTCTCCCGCAGGGTCGATCGCCAAAGACGGCCCCGCCGGCAAGTACCTGATTTCACTCGGCGTCGAACCTCGCGATTTCAACAGCTACGGGGCTCGCCGCGGCAACGACCGCGTCATGAGCCGCGGCACGTTCGCGAACATCCGCATCCGCAACCTGCTCGCCCCCGGCACCGAAGGCGGCGTCACCCGCCACCTTCCCGATGGCGCCCCAATGTCTATCTACGACGCCGCGATGAAATACAAATCGGAAGGCACGCCGACTGTCATCCTCGCCGGCGCCGAATACGGCAGCGGCTCCAGCCGCGATTGGGCGGCAAAAGGCCCCTTCCTGCAAGGCGTCCGCGCCGCCATCGCCGCGAGCTTCGAACGCATCCACCGTAGCAACCTCGTCATGATGGGCATCCTGCCGCTCGAACTCCCCGCCGGCAGCACCTGGGAATCGATCGGCCTCAACGGCGAAGAAGTCTTCGACTTTCCCACGCTTGGTGATGACCTTAAACCGCGTCAAAAACTGAAAGTCGTCGCCACCTCGCCAGACGGCAAGAAAAAAGAGTTCGAAGCGACCGTTCGCATCGACACGCCCGTCGAACTCGACTACTACCGCAACGGCGGCATTCTGCAAACGGTGCTGCGGAAACTGCTAAAGACGTAGCGGCGCGGCGCCTTCAATTGAAAATTGAAATCGCAGCCTGCGACCCAAGCAAGGGCCTAGGAGGTCTTTCTGCGCACTATCGGCAGCTCCGGCAGCAGGAGCGCCGAGGCCGCGCCTAGCAAAAACAGAAAGCTCGCGTAAAACAGCGCCACACGGTAGTCACCTGCTTCGCCGAACCGCCCAGAGAACACCGTCCCAAACGCAGCGGCAATTCGACCAATGTTGAAGCAGAATCCAGCACCAGTCGTCCTCAACAGCGCTGGAAACAGCGGCGGCAAATACATCGTGAAGAGGGCGAACACTCCTTGGCATACGCCGATCGCCAGCAGCCACACATACATGTCCGCGTGACTACGGGGGACGCTGTACGCCAACGCCATGCATGCGAAATACGCCAGGCACATCGTCGACACGGCCACGCGATACCCAATTCGACTCGCAATCGCCGACGCCAGAAAATTACCGCCAATCGATGCGAACATCACGAGCGTAATCCCCACGATCACGAGCCGATTCTTTTCCACGTCCGACCAGTCGGCCACATCTGCAAGATTACGAAGTTGCTGCGGAAACCAAAACATAAACGCCCAATGAGCTGTCAGCGCCGAAGCGCAAACCAGCAGCGCCGGCATCGTAATCTTCCGCAGAGGCGACTGAAACAACTCAATAAATCGCGGCTGGTCGTGGTCGGCCCGCGCCATCGCCAATTTCCACTCGCTCGGCTCCGGTACCGCACTGCGAATCCAAAGCACCAACAACGCCGGCAGCACGCCCACCAGAAACACCGAACGATCCGGCAATTGCAGTAGCGTCAGCAGTACATACCCGGCCAGCATCGCCAGCATCACGCCCAAGTTCACGCCGCTCTGCAACACTGCTGCCAGCCAATGCCGCCAGCTCGTTGGCCATGTCTCGGTCAAAATCGAGGCGCCAACGGCCCATTCACCACCGACGCCCAACGCCGCCAAAAACCGAAACACCATGAGGTGCCACCACTTGGTCGCGAAAAACGATAGTCCGGTGAACATCGCATACGTGAGAATCGTAAGCATGAGCGCCCGACTACGCCCCAACCGATCTCCCACTCGCCCGAAGAGTCCCCCGCCCAGGGCCCATCCCACCAGAAACGACGCTTGAATCCACGAACTCCGTTCGCGAACCACGTCCGATTTGAAATCCATCGCCAGCAACTGCGCCACAAACGGCGTTGCGACGATCGTGTACAGATGCAGGTCGAGCCCGTCAAAGAACCATCCGAGCCACGCCGCTAAACCCGATTTCCATTGCGTCGCGGAGATATCGCGCAAAGAAACCGCTTCGCCATCCGCCAATTTTTCAACCGCGACGTTCGACACCCAAACCCCGCCATAATATCAACGCATCCGAGTCCGAACCGACAGTATGCTCGCCCTTAGCGGCGACGGCAACGTCGCACTTCCATCAAAACCACAACCATAGCCCAACCAGCCGATTCCTGAGTATGATCGATCCGGGGACCCACCCGCACGTTTGGAGTACACGATGATTCGCCCGACGCTCGCCGCCTCGCTTTTGCTCGCGTTTACCCTGATCCAAGCCCCCACACTCCACGCCGACGACCTCGTCATCGCGAGCTGGAATTGCGAAAACTTGTTCGACACCGAGGACGACCCGAACGTCAAAGGCGATGAAGAATACACGCCCGACTCGCCCAAAAAGTGGACCAAAGAAAAGCTCGATATAAAGCTCACGAACCTCGGCAGCATCATCAAGAAGATGGACGACGGCAAAGGCCCCGATGTCCTCGGTGTCTGCGAAGTCGAGAACCGCAAGGTCGTCGAAATGCTGGTTGAAAAACTCCAGCCGCTCGGCCGCAAGTACGAGATCATCCACAAGGATTCACCCAGCGAACGCGGCATCGACTGCGCGATCATCTTTGACAGCGCAGTCTTCACCCTTGCCGATTCGAAGTTCCACCACGTCGACGCCGGTGCCACGCGCGACATCGTCGAAGCCAAGCTCCATCGAAAAGACAACGATCTCTACGTCTTTATGGACCACTGGCCGTCGAAATTCCACGCAGAAGAAGCCCGCGATAAAGCCGGCGACACCGCCCGTAAACGCATCGACGAAATCCTCGCCACCGACCCAAAAGCCGACATAATCATGCTCGGGGATTTCAACGACGAATCGACCGACGAATCGATAAAAGATCACTTACGCACGGCAACGTCATCCGAAAATCTCCCCGCGGGCACAATGTTCGACACCACCGCCAAAATCAAAGAGTCTGGCTCCGGCACGTTCTTCTACAAAGGCCATTGGGACATGCTCGACCATATCCTCATCTCGCCCGGCCTTCTCGATCACGACGGCTTCCACTGGAAAGAAGGCAGCAGCGAACGCGTCGAATTCCCCGAGCTTTTCTATCAGCCGAAGTTCGAGGTCGCCCAGAAGATTCCGTCGTCCAGCTATACCAAGAATACTTTTCACGAAAACGGGTATTCCGACCACCTCCCTGTCGAGTGCGTCATCGAGCAGTAACGCTCGCCTGGCCAAATCGCCCTGTTTTGTAAACTCCTCCGGCAATGTAAACTGAGAGTTCGGGCGGGTTGCTCCATCACGTGTCGGAAATCGATCCTCCGACGAGATTGAATAAGCCGCGCTACGCGCTTCTGGCTTCACGCCAACCCGCGCTCTTCGGTGAATAATGCCTCTTCAGCTCGAATGCCCCGGTTGCAAAGCCACGCTCCACGTGCCCGATGAACTCGCGGGCAAACAGGGCAAATGCATCCACTGCGGCCACCGCATCGTCGTGCCGGGCCCTGGCGCGCCTGTCGGCCGATCGAGCGTCAGTGGCATCGGCGTCGGCCCACCTTCTTCCGCCAATCCAGCCGCCAACATGGGCAACATGCCCGCCCCGCCCAGTGCAGTCAACATGCCTGCCCCACCCACCGCAAGCAGCATGCCTGCGCCCCCGAGCGCGAGTGGCAGTTTTTCTTCGGGCCTATTCGAAGCGACGCCCGAATCGATGGTCCGCGAACTTTTTCGTCGCCAACAGAGCGCGATGCTCCTGATTTTCCCAACGCCTCCCAATGGCTCCTACGATCTCGCGAATTTTCCCGATTCCGATCTCAAGTGCATCGCCACAGAGGACATCAACCAAGCTCGCTTCATGCAGCTCGTCGCGAGCTTCGCCCAACGATACGGCCCGAGAAAAAAGGGCCCCGGTAGCAGCACTACAATGTCGGTCGACGAGATGCTCTACGAGCTCAAAGGCGACAAGCTCGGCATGACGCTCGAGGAGTTCAAACAAAAATACGAACGCAGCGGCGAAGGCGGCACCCGTCTCCCGCTCTGCTCGGATACCGCGTGGGGCGCAAACAAAGCGTCGCTCCGACCCCAACCCTGGCACCAACGCGCCGGAATCGTCCATGCCCGAATCGACCTGCCATCCGAAGACGATTCGCCAACCGTCGCAGGTGTAAAAACAGATTTACTGCTGTACGAATTCATCGACGGCAGGCTGTTCCGCATCGTCGCCTGGCTGCCGACAGATAAGTTCCACCTCATCAGCGACGCCGCGATCAGCAAATACGGCACCGTCTCGCGCGAAACACAAAAACCACGCCAGCTCGTCTGGGAAAACCCGATGGCCTGGGTCGCCCTCACCCGCGGCCTAGTCCACCCGCCAGAGCCCTCCGTCATCGAGCTCGTCCACCGCCAGCTCCATCAAGTGGCCGAGTCCCGCGTGCCGAGTGGCGCGACCGACATCTAACGCTACGTTTTGATCCACATCATTTAGCCGCCACGCGCAGCGGAGCGCTTCGATAGCCCCGCTCCTCATTCAAATCGCATCGATCGTATCCGCGTACCGCGTAATCACCTCGCGCGGCTCCAAGTTGAAGATGACACGCCCCTGCGTCGACCACTCCCGTTTACTGTACACAAACACCGCCGTCGCCGCCCGAAGGTTGCCCACCGCGGCCACGTCTTCCATCCCTCCCCCCTCAATGGCTTCGAACGAAATGGTAACGCCCACCAACCCCACCAAATCGCCGTTGCCTCGGTCGCGCGCCAGAACTACACCCTGCTGAAAAGAGCACTGTTTCCACGCCAGCCCGCGCGGTTTGCCACTGGTGGAAGCCGCTTTAAAGAATGCCGCTTCGAGCTCATCGCGCCGGCGAACAAACTGCTTCAGCGCGATCTCGGTGCGACGGGCCGCAAGCGTTGGCCGCACGCTCATCCACACGAAGAACGCCGCCACGCAAAATAGAAAAGCGAAAAACCAAATCACGGTTTGAGCGCAGGCCCTGGGGTGGCGAATCACTGCCGCTGGGTGATGGTCCCGCGTCGCGGCTCGCCCAATCTACCAGGAACCGCGCTAGTATTGAACCGGCGCGTTAAAGATCAGCGAACTTCGATTCGCCTCGGGATTCGCAGCTGGCTGCACCATCTCTGGCTGCGGCTGCGATGGCATGGAACGCACCGTTGGAGCCCCACCATTGCAGCCACAGTTGCCGTACGGCGAACATGCGTAAGGATTCGGCGCCTGCGGCATCCGAATCTCGTTCGGCCCCTCCCAACATTCGTGGGTCAGCGGACCCAAAACGAGCGGCGCATGATACCCGCCGCCAAACCCGCAGCCCCACCATTGGCAGAAAGTTCCTGGCATATTCCAGTAGCCGGTCGCCTGGGCAGCCTGCGCATTTACCAAACCAGCAACGGCAACTATCACAGCGGCCAGCAGACGACGTATCACCATGGGCGCAATCCTTTCGGCGCAGGAGTCTACGATCCCTTCCTCTACAGAATCGATCCCGGCCGGTCAGATTAACCAGCCAAATTTCCGTCGCCCACACCACCGGCAAACGCCGCAAGGTTTCACACCGCAGTCGGCGTGCTTCCGCCGAATCTCTCGCTGGCCGCGCTACTCATTGTAGTGATGCCGCTCTACGTATTCCGTCAAGAAGTGACGAGAAATCAGCCGGTCCACATCGAATACGTGGGCCAGCAGCGCCGCCCGAATCCACATCCCGTTGCGAGCCTGCCGAAAGTACATCGCCCGCGGATCGTTATCAATTTCCGGCGGAATCTCTCCAAAATGCTGATCGCGCGGAAACGGATGAAGAATAGGAGCATACTCCTTCATCCGGCTCACCAGCTCGGGCGTCAAACAATACTTCGAAAAGTCGATCGTCGCCAACGAGTCTGTGTCCGCAGCGTTGTTATGCTCTTTCTGGATGCGCGTCATGTAAAGCGCATCGAGCTGTTCGATGACCGGCCGACCGTCGAGCGAATCCTCGAACGAATCCATCTCATAAAACCGCACATTGCGATCGACTAGCCGCTCACGCATGTCTTCTCGCATCGCGAGCGTGGGATGATCCGGCCCGACAAACACCAGCCGTACGTCTTCATACAACGCCAAGAGCATCGCTAGCGAACGCACCGTCCGCCCGCGGCCGATGTCTCCGCAGAAACCAATCGTTTTGTGCGCAAGCCCTTTCGTAAGCCCGTCGTAGCCTTTCCGCTCGCGCAGTTCGTCGAGCTTGTTCGAACTCGGCGAATCCTTGGGATTCGCAAACTGAAACGACCGCTGCAGCGTGTAGATATCGAGCAGCGCCTGCGTCGGATGCTCGTCCGCGCCCGAGCCCGCATTAACAATCGGCACGCTCCGACTCCCCGACGAATCCAAGTCGTTCATCAGGTAAGCGCATGACTCCGCCAATCGCGCGATCGGACTCCGCATGATCACGACGTCAAAATAGCTGCTGAACATGCGGATCGAATCGAACCGCGTTTCGCCTTTCGTCTCGCTTGAAGTGCTCGGATCTCGCACCTCGTTGCATGACATCCCCAACACCTGGCACGCCGCCATGAACGATAGAAAGGTTCGCGTCGAAGGCTGCGTGAAATACAGCATCGCCCGCTTATGCGGCAGCAGATTAATGAGAAAATCCTGCCCCGCGCGGCTCTTCGACATTAGCCGGATCATATCCGCTATGCCGGCCAACTCCTCCAAAAACGGAACTGTGAACTGCCCGGAAAAGATAGCATGACGAATTCGCCCGTCACGCTCGAGCTCCGGAGTTTTCATCCGGATCGGCCGCTGCAAACGCGAATCATACAGGAGCAGGTCGCGTTCGTCCTGGGTCTTCGGACGCTTCATAGTGGAGGCGGTAGACATATTGCACGAATCCTTGCGTGCTTGATCGAATCTTCCTCCGTTATCCCACACCCTGCAATCGCCGGTCAAGAACCGTATCAGCTCTTAGCGGTTAGCCATTAGCTTTTAGCCAAATCATACGACCTCTTCACTGGCTAACGGCTAATAGCTAACGGCTAACAGCTTTTCTTCAATCCGCCACCCGCCACCGCACCTGAAACAACCGCATCATCATCAACACCAGCACCGTGTTGTAAACAATCGACCACCCAATATACCCAAAAAACACGCGCAGATCCGAATTCACCACCGGAGGAGTCGCCGATGGACGCGTCTCATCTTCCACATTAAGCGGCAACGAAAACGCCGCCGAAAACGGGCTCACCACGCCCACCTTGCTCGCCACCTCTGCTTGCGACGTCCCCTGATAAAACGTCTGCGCGAAATACTTCACCGCCACCGGCGCCATGAACATCACGACGATAATCATGTACGTCGAAATCAAACTCGTCGCCGTCTTTTGAAAGACCGACGAGCAGAATAGCGCCGTCGTCGCCGTCGTCGCGCACGACAACCCGACAATCAAAATGTAACCCGCCATCGTCGGCAGATTATGCCAAAACGGCAACGGCATGATGCACGCCAAAATCACCGGCCACAGCAAGAACGACGTTAGCACGCTCGACACACGCAGACCCGAGAGCAACTTCCCCCAAAGCATTTGCCACGGCGTGACCAGCGTCACCAGCAGCAAATCAAGCGTCTGCCGCTCGCGCTCGCTCGTCACACTCCCCGCCGAAAACACCGGCCCCACCAACACATTGAACAGAATCACATACGAAATGTACCAGGCCGCATACGCCGGCCAGATATACAAGCACCCCGCCATCACAAACAGCGCGAGCAACATGCTGATCTGGATCACCAGGCGCAGCATGAGCGTCCCCTGGCTGAAAATCTCGCTCCGCATCTCCTTGTCGTAGATCGGATTGACGCCCTCCTCCATGAACGACGTCCGCTTCGGAGGCGCAAACAGCTTATCTGGAAACTCATCGCGCTTGATGTATAGCCCGACCGCCTCGCGCGCCTCAGTCTCTAAATCGACGACCTCCTTGCCCTCACTCCCCAGATCCTTCGGATAAAGCAGCTTCTTGCACGCGTTCTGCCACATGAGTGCCGAAAGAGAAATGCAGGCCACCGGCACAACGGTCAGCACCACAAGTAGCCGCATCCCGCCCAACTGCTCCATCTGCTGCCAAATCAGCACGCAAATTACCGCCAGCGGCAATATCATCAGGTACGAAACTACCAGCGAAGCGCTCGTCCGGCTGAAATAACTACTCGCCCACAAACTGATCATGCCGAACAGCGCGACCGTCGAAATCATGCCGAAGTAAGCAACAAAAACTTCATATAGCGACACGCCCCCGAGCGGCAAACATAGCATCACGATCGGCAGCGAGCAGATCATGAGGATGCCGAGATGCGTAAGCGCCGCGAACAACTTGCCGAGCACAATCGCCCCTGGCCTTAGCGGAGTCGCGAGCAACATCTCGTAACTCATCCGCTCCTTTTCACCGGTGATAGCGCCCGCAGCAAAGCTCGGAGCCATCAGCGACGCCAGCATGTATTGCCCAAAGAAGAACAGCCCGACTAACCGTTTTGCCGCCTCCGGCTGAGCCAAATCCAATCGCTGCTGCTGCGGCCAAGCCAACCAGACCACTAATCCCAGCAGCGCAACGTAGGCAAACAAAAGAACAAACGCCCGCGTCATCCGCAGGTTCGTAAGAAGCTCGCGTTGAAGAACAGGATTTTCGCGAATGTACATCGCAGTTGATACTCTGTACTCTGTACTCCGTCCTAGTACTTACGCGGTCGCACCTGCCCTAATACTCTCCCTGGCAACCCTTGCAGTCGCAAGAAGCCTTCGGCATCCGTCTGATCGTAACTCCCACCGCCTTCCATGCTTGCCGTTGCCGCATCGTACAGGCTATTCGGACTCGTCCGTCCACGCACTAACACGTTGCCCTTGTAGAAACCAAGCGTTACGTCACCGTTCACCGCCTGCTGTATCTCGCGCGAGAACGCCATGAGCGCATCCATCTTCGGGATATACCAGAACCCGTAATAAACCATCTCGGCAACTTCCGGCGAAAGCCGATCGCGCAAATGCACCGTATCCCGATCAAGCGTGAGCTGCTCGATCGCCAAATGGGCCGCATAGAGCGCCGTCATGCCCGGCGCTTCATAAACGCCGCGGCTCTTCATCCCCACAAATCGATTCTCAACAATATCAATTCGCCCCACGCCGTTCCGTCCCGCGATCTTATTCATCTCCTCGACCATCGCGAGCGCGCCTAACCGCTTGCCGTTCAGCTCGACCGGCACACCCTTCTCAAACTTAACCTTCACCTCCTCGACCTTGTCGGGTGCCTCCTGCGGCGATACCGTCATCCCGAAATCAATGATCGAAACGCCATCCACCGCCGGGTCTTCCAAATCCCCAGCCTCATAACTAATGTGCAAACAATTCTCATCCGAGCTATAAGGCTTCGAAATCGACGCCTTCACAGGAATTTTCTTCGCGGCACAAAAGTCGATCATCTCCTTCCGCCCGGGAAACGTGTCGCGATACTTCTTAATTCGCCACGGCGCTACGACTTTAATCCCCGGATCCAGCGCTTCGGCCGCCAATTGAAACCGGCACTGATCGTTCCCCTTCCCCGTGGCCCCATGGGCAAACGCCTTCGCCCCCACCTCACGAGCCACTTGCAAACACGCTTTCGAAATCAGCGGCCGGGCGATCGACGTCCCCAACAAATAAATCCCCTCATACTTCGCCTGCCACTGCAGCACGGGGGAACGCAAAGTCGCGGCACAGCTCCTCCCGGGCATCCACAATCCGCGCCGACTTCGCCCCGCAATCGTGCGCCTTCTTCAGAATCGCTTCGCGGTCCTCGCACGGCTGCCCCAGGTCGACGTATGCACAATGCACCTCGTACCCTTCATCCTGCAACCACCCCAAAATGACCGAAGTATCAAGACCACCAGAATACGCAAGAACACAAGAAGTCATAGAAGGATTAAGAATTCGGAAAAAAGGAAGTTATCGACAATGCCATCTCGCGCCGGCAAAAACCCAACACGAATGCAGCAGCATCGCTTGCGGCTTAGCTCAACGCAAGACTTTTGAGACACACCCCGCCCATTGTGGTTCGCTGCGACCGCCGAGGCAAGCGCATCACTTCGCCGCAGGCTCGCGTTCATCCGCCGCCGTCTCTGCAGGCAACTCCGCCGCCCGAATCTTGCGAAACAAAAAGTCTGTCGTCTTATCATGCCCTTGCAGCGCGATCGCCCCGCCCGCATCGCGCCGCCCCTCCCTCGCATTCTCCATCTCCGGCCGCGTATCCGTCCAATCGCTCACCTGATACCCATTCACCCACACCGCCATGTGCGGCCCATCAGCCACGATCGTCTTCGTAAACCACTCATGATCATTCGGCACCACATGCCTCGCCGGCTGCCGACGATAAATTGCCCCCGTCCCAGCATCCTTGGGCTTCGTCCGATCGCCATCCTTAAACCCATTCTGAATCTGACTCTCATACCCAGCGCACCACCCTTCCCGCAGCGTGCGAAAGAAAACGCCAGAGTTCAGTCCATCGCCATTCGACTTGCAATCAATCTGCAGAACGAAATTCGTAAAATCCGCGGCGGTATCAATCTGCCCCGCCCCGTTCGACATGTGCAATTCGCCATTCTCGGTTACTTCGAATTTGCTTTTTCAGCGCGCGATCGATACTCCAACCCTTCAAGTCCTTGCCATTGAACAGCGACTTGAGCAACAGCGGCTTGAGTCGCAGATTTCGGAACGCAACCTTTCCTTCACGCGATTGCAGGCCAATGTGGCCTATTGCAGTTGGTTTCTCGTCCTTGTATTCGACGACCGCCTTTCCATCAAGCTGCACCCAAATTGCGGCCTTCTCGACTCGCACGTCGAAACTGTGCCACTGGCCGCCTGCCGGAAAATCCGCGGACGAAATCGATGCCTTTTGACGACCCACAATACTTCCGGTCGGAAACGGATTCTCCTCCGGCGCGATATTCACCTCGTAACAATCCTTCGCGGGATCGGTCGGCTTCAGCGGCGTTCGCAAGAACACGCCGCTATTCGTTTTGGGGTCCGCCTTGAACTCAGTATGTAGCTGAAAATTCGCCCAGCGAGTGGTCGTCATTAACCAACCGTCCTTCACGCCGTCCGTGCGAATATCACCATCGGCAATCTCCCACTTCGCGTCGCCACTCGGCTGCCAACCGAACTTCGTCTCGCCATCGAACAGGGAGATCCATCCGTCGTCAAGCAACGCCTGCTGCAAGAGCTTCGGCTCACCCGCCAACGCGCTGCACGCTACTATCAAACAGACTATTAATGCTACGCAATTCTTAAGTAACTTCCGCATTGCATACATATTTAATCAACCACGGAGGCACACAGGGCACGAAGAGGAATTGTCTAACAAAGATTTTCAATTTGTAAACCGCGCGGCCACTGATTAGGAAGTGGAGGATTTTAAATTCCTCGTTTTGAACGAGCCACCGTGGTTTATTCCTCGATTTCCAACCTCACTTCGCCCACCAATCCCCCAACACACTCCGGCACATCATGCTCTACCAAGATCTCTAAGCGCTCGTCCCCCCCCAACAAATCTGTAACGTCCACACGCATCGGCGCACGATCCATCCGCACTTCGCCCACTTGCTTGCCATTTAGCTCTACCGCCCCACGCGACCGCGGCGCTTCCACCACGAGAAACACGCGCTCCCCCAATTCGAGTCCCGTCGGCTTATGAAATGCCCGGGTATAGCGGACACGGCCAAGAAAATCGCCGCCCAGAATCGCCGACCAGTCCGCCGGCATGTTCACCCGGAATCCCGCCGCAAGCTCCTCAGCCGACTCCAGAATCGTCCCGTCGCCTTGAGGCACGAACCGCGCCAGCGGTTCGACATGCCACGGCCCGCGTAGTCGAATCACGTGCATGCGCGGTAGCAATTGCGGGAACGCGAGTGAAGAATCTGCTCCATCGAACCAACCCTAAGCCCCTAGCCCCCGGTCCCACATTACTCCGGCATAAAGTGCTGATTCACACGCACCTGTCGAATCGCTCGGCTATCGCGCTCGTAAGCACGGATCACGACTTGCACGCCTCGCAGCGGCTTGTCGTACGGCGGCGCGGTTTCGCGCTCGCCCGCATCATCTGGGCCGAAACGTCTGTCCCGATCAATCTTCTGGGTCACAGGATTATAATAACTCCCGGTGTCCTCTAGCCCATTCGTTCCGGCATCGACGACTGAGTTCGCGACCACCCACGCACCAGAAGAAAGCGCGAATTGGTTTTCTATAATACCGTTGTTTTCATAATGAAAAGACCAGGTATCGTACACCGCAAACCCTGGCGCGAGCGGCGTACCGTACACGTCGGTAATTGCCCGCGGCGTAAAAAACCAGGGGTCCGCCGATGCCTGGTAACCGCTCGCATACGCCGGAAGAGGAAAAAAGCCATTGCCCCCTGGCGGCGTGTTGATCGTAAACCACGGGTCGTACCCGTACCCCAAATCTACATATGCGCCTTGACCGACGTATGGGTACGTCGTGGTCTTCGTTCCGATTTGGCCGGCTGGTGATCCCATATTATCTGAGTGGAAATACGCCCCATTCGCTCCGTTCGGCGCCTGCCCCCGCCACCCCGGGTCGCTCGGCGTCAGCACCACATCATAGCCCTGCAACGTATCACTCGGGTTCTTCCACGTCGCAAATAGCGGGGCCCCCGGATCGAATACTCGCAAATCGAACGCCAACACGTCGGACAGCATCACGTCTTGGCCCCGTCGAGTCCCCCATAGCGGCACAGGCCCATGAAGCACCTGCACAACCTGTCCATCATCGTTTAGCATCGCCTGCGCCGTCGCCGGAACGCCTCCCTTAGGCAATTGGTTCACGTAAACAAACGGCCGAACCTTGTAGATACTCGCGCCCGCCGCGTAACTGACTGGATCGACCGAGTAGCTCAAAATGCAACTCTGGAAAACATTCGCCTTTGCGGTCGGTTGAGGGCTCGGCGGGGTCTGTATATCAGGATCGGGCATGAACGTCAGCGCTGGCGCGCCCGTGTATCCGCTGCCCCACGACTCGAGCGCAAACGGATATCGCCGTCCGCTGGTCGTAACACCCGGCCCCGTCACACCGCCCGTGGAAGGCAATGTGCCAGAAAGCCAATATCCGTAATGCCCAAATCGATTTTCACGCTTCGTCAAATCTCCCAGCGTGTTCGCCATGATTTTCCACTGCTGCACGCCATAATCCCATTCCAAACGGCATGAAATGTCATAGCGGTCTTGAAATGAAATCAAAGCCGCGATCGCTCGATCGACATCCGTCTGCTTGAAATTGCCCGCCGGCAATAACCGCAACAGCCCCGGAACCGGCTTGAACTTCGGCCCGCTCCCCTCCTGGACCATGCCGTCATTATCGCCGTCCAGCGCCTTATAGGGATTCAACCACGGCGCTATCAGAAGCGTGCGACGATAGATCGTCCGCATCCCTGGCTCGCCGAAGAAATGATTCGCCGTCGGATCATCGGCTAATGTTGCGGTCGTATACCCAGGATTTTCGATCGCGAACCACACCACCTCCGCCAACGGCGATTCGACCGATTCGTAAGTCCATTGATCGTAAGAATTGGTTCCCTTAACTGGAATTGATGGCCCCGGTCCCACGAACGGCTTATGCTCATTCCGCACCGTCAGCATCAACACGTCGTCATAATCACCGAGGCCGGCGCCGTCGGTCGCCCATGTCGGATCCGCAAACGGCGTCGTATTCGCGTCGCTCGAGGGAATCATCGACGTCGTATGATCGATTTCCGGGTCTAATGGCGATGGCGGCCAGTTCGGCGAGAGCGCCGTCGGGGCCTTCGACGTCGGAGTCGACGGATTCCCATCGATCAGCCTGCTCGCCTCCCCTTCGCGGCATGGCCCTTCGATAATCTCGATATAACCATGATTCGACTCCGGCCGCTGCCACGTCAGCCCCGGGCAAGTTGCCCCCTGCAAATCCTCCTGAAGCGTATTTCGAACCTGACGAATCTGCGCGTTGAGCTCCATCGTCGCCCGGCGATTCCGCACGCTGTTGCTCACGTTGGCGAACAATGTCACCACCGCCGCCATCATCACTAGCGTGATCGCCATCGCGACCAGCATCTCGATCAACGTGAAACCGGTCCGGCCCTCCGATGACCCCGGCAGCCCCCGGTCAATGATCCGCCGTCGCGGGCTCTGCCGGGGGTTCGCCTTGGACCGCAACGTTTCGCAGCGCAATAACCTGCAACAGAATCCGACGCTGGGCTGCGCAAGCGCCCGAGCCGTGTAGTTGCTTCGCGACATAGAAAAGTCCTCTCGCCGATTGCGCGGCCCCCGCCGCGGCCCTGTTCCACTACCATTATGGCCCGAGGCCGCGCACCAGTCGAGAGATTTAACTGCGCCGCGATTACGCCATATGCCGCGTCCATCGCCGCCGGAAGCCTCCCAAAGCGAAGGACCCGCTTACCACGAGAAGAAGCGTCCCAGGCTCGGGAATCGTCGCTACCGACAATTGAGCCATCGGATCCCAATTCCCGGCGACTTTCCAATTCGGATTCGTATACGCCGCCGGGTTACCAGGAATCGGGTAAATCTGCGATACCGTAGCGTTCGCCGTGTCGTTATTCGAGTTGCGGTCGCCCCAAAACGCCGGCCAACTGTAATTCGGATCCCCCGGAATCGCCGAACCCGTTCCCGGATTGTTCGCGTCTCCCGCCGCATAACCCAACCCATACCACGGATACTGCGCCTCGTACGAGAACAAATTCGGTACGGTGTAAGCCGCCGCCTGACTCGCAGTCAGCTGATGTGACCACGCCACGCGCGACGACACATCCAACGGGTTGCCACCCGCGTCCATGCTATTAAACTCCGCATACCGCGCATCCTTCAGCGGATTGCCATCCTGTTTCCCGTTCGCGGCATTCAATTCATTGGCGTTCCAATTCAAGTAACCCACCGCACGAACTGCCGCCGGCATTTTAGTGTTGATGAACACAGTACTTGCGTCGCCACCAACTTGCTGCCATCCCCACGGGCGACCCAAATACATGTTGTTGTTCGCGGGCCCGTTCGCATTCGCAGCGCCCTGCGGATCAATCACCGGATTGTTCTTCACACTGTTGGCGGTGATCGTGCTGTTGAGAAACACGATGCCGTTGGAAGTCTTCTTATCGGTGCTGGCCGCCGTAATCGTCCCTCCCGAATGATCGCCATCCATATTGATCGTCGAGTTGTCGAAAACGGTCGTCCCATCCGCAAAGATAAAATCGATATCCCCACTCACCGTCGAGTTTTTGAAATAAGATCGCCCACCCTTGGTATACAAAGTGTCCTGATACCCCAGGAACTTGCAGTTCAAAAACGCCTGCTCATCTCCTTGCAACAACAACGCCACCGCGGGCGCGTTTGACGTTTGCGCCGTCGTTCCATTGACGTAATCCCCCTGCGGCGTCACCGCCTTGTGACCCGCGTTCACGATGTACGGCGTATTCGTGCTGTTCGCGAACGTAATGCCGATCGCGCTCGTATTGTTCCCCTTCAGCTGCAGCGTCGAACTGCCTGTGGTGCCTAGCGCGCCGCTTCCCGGATTGTAAGACGAGTCCAGAAACGACGTGATCACAACGTCATCCGGGGTTCCCAGTCAGACCTACAAGCGCGATGTTGTTCCTGCTGTTCGAAAGCGACACGCCCGTCGTGATCGCCGTGTTGTAGACGCCGGGCGCGAATACCAATCGATTCGGATTACTCGCCGATGCTCCGGCCGGCATGCCGGTGCTTCCCAGCGCCGTCGTAATCGATTTGTACGCCGCGACATAGCTTCCGAACGGCGCACCCTCGACCCCCGCATAATTCGGATCAATGTAGTAGTTGCCCGCCAAAGACGGATTGCAAACAACCGCCAACAACCCCGCGGCAACAATTGAAAACCAGTGCCCCAACGCCTGCTTGAATGTGCCCTTCATTAGCGAATCTCCTACCGTGCGCGTTTCGGATTCAACCCGTCGCTCGGAGTTCGCAATTCAGGCAACGCTGGACAACGTAGATACCGATCGCGTGCGCGCCGACAACCACTCGCAAAGATTTCGCACTCGACCGAAGAGAAATTCCAACCGACTCGCCTGTTTACGTCTTCGAACGACGTCACTTTCGCTGATTCTAGCGCGCAAGATTGGTGCAACAACCGGAACTTTTTGCAATCCACTTCAGAATTCACGCAACGCCTAATGCGTTGCCGTGGTGGGCGGCGTCCCCGACGCCGACGCGGCCCCGTCGCGCTTCGCAGCAATCAGCGACGCCACGATCGACGTCCCCAACAAGCCAATAATCACTAACAGTGATTGCCAATTCGCCGGCTCCCAACCCGTCGCTTGCTTCACGATCATCTTCACCCCGATGAACCCCAGCACTGCCGAAAGCCCGTAGTTGAGATACCGAAACAGCCCAATGACCCCCGCGAGCAGAAAATACAGCGCTCGGAGCCCCATGACCGCGAAGATGTTCGACGTAAACACAATGAAAGGATCGCGCGTGATCCCGAAAATCGCCGGCACGCTGTCGATCGCAAACAGCACGTCCGTGAAGTCGATCACCAGCAGCACGAGGAACAGCGAGGTCACGAACAATTGCCCGTCGACTCGCACAAAAAACTTCTGCCCGTGCGAGCCAGGGGCCACGCGCAAGTACTTGTGCCCCAGCCGCACAAATATATTCTGATCAGGGTGAGTCTCCGACCCGTGCGACATGGCCAGCTTGATTGCCGTATACACCAGGAATGCACCGAAGAAATAAAACGCCCATTCGAAGTAATGCAGAATCCCCGCCGCCGCCACGATAAACAGCAATCGCAACGCGATCGCGCCGATGATTCCCCAAAACAACACCCGATACTGGTACTTCAACGGCACGCCGAAGTAAGCGAAGATCACCACGAACACAAACACGTTGTCCATCGACAACGACCATTCGACGATGTACCCCTGCAGGAAAGCCATCGCATGCGGCAAACCGGGCGGCGCGATCTGCTCGGCCCACCACCACAGCCACAAATTGAATACCAGTGCCAATAGGCACCAGAACGCCGTCCACAGCGCCGATTCGCGCAACGTCGGCTCGTGCGAATCTCGATGGAACACGAACATGTCGAGCGCGAGCAGCACGAACGTGCCGACACAGAACGCAACCCAGTGCACCCAGGTCACGGGCAAATTCGCCGCCGCCACAGCAGCGCCATTCGCAACTTCAGCAACGAGCACCGTCAAAACCCCCAGCGTTCAGGCCCAGTCCAAAAAACGCCCGGCCCAAATCCCCGCTGTTAAGCCGCGACGCGAAGCGGATCGCTCCCCCAACCCCGCGCTATCATAGGCCTCGATGCCCAACCCGGCAACCTTCGAAGCGCGGCCCTTCGCGCGTCCATCGCAACTACGCTGCTTCCGCAAGTCGCGGCGCCATCCAAGAAAACTGCTGATCCGAAACCTCACTCAGCAGTTGGTCATAGGGCCGATAGTGTTCGCGCAACAACGTCAACACGCGTGGATCGATCGACTCGTGGCTCACGTCGACGCGTTCGTCCGCTGGCAATCCGATCTCGATGCTCTCGAGCCCCATAAAGTTGAAGACGCGATCGCAAGCAGCATTCATGTTGGCTCGCAGGCTCGCGCGATCCATCACGAGAATCTTGTTTCTCGGATAGAGCTTTTGCAGCAGCTCGAGTTGCAACGCATAATAACCTTGCGACACATAACCAAGCATCGGCGCCGCCTTCGGCTCGAGCGCTTGACCCAACTGTGCCGGATGCGCATTCGAGCGGATCTCGTCGGCCACACATTCAGCGAAACTTCGTCGCTCTGCGCCTACAATCTGCCGCCGCCGGAAGTGGTCTTGAGCACGCGCAACCGGATCACTGAGCAACACAACGATCCGAATCTTGGTAAGCACCTGCCGCATCTGCCGCAGTGCACTCGGGATCGCCAAATACGAATTCGACGCGTCCAGCACGTGCGCTTGCTTCCGTGTCACGCGCATCGAAAGCGGAAAGGAGGCCCGATACCAACCGACCGACCGCGCCGCGTGGTGCGAGAAGTATTTACTTTCCCGCCGTGTCGCACGAAAGCAACGCGGATGGCTCGCCAAATAGGCCGCTAGCCGACTCGCTTCGTCCGCATGCCCGCCAAGAACGACCGTCGTCGGCAAATGGCGGAAATAACGCGTCGAATGCCGCCACAAGTCAGACAATGGGCGAAGTACAAACATCAATCGAAGTCGCGGCCTCGAAAAATGAGATCGCCACGACGACGCAACGAACACGGCGTAATCTAACTTGCGTTTTTCTTCCGTCGTGCTCGTTGTGCCGTCGTGGTTAATTGATAAGAACTATGCCGTGGCGCCAAACTCAGGCCGGCGCTTACCTAGCTGGCCCTGCAACCGCTGCACGATCGCACTGTGCATCTGGCTCACACGGCTTTCCGAGAGATCCAGCGTGTCGCCAATCTCCTTCATCGTGAGCTCTTCGTAATAATAAAGAATGATGATCAGACGCTCGTTACGATTTAGACCCTTCGTCACGAGCCGCATCAGGTCGGACTTCTGAATCCGCTTCGTCGGATCCTCGCCCTTCTTGTCTTCGAGAATATCAATCTCGCGGACATCCTTATAGCTGTCCGTTTCGTACCACTTCTTATTCAGGCTAATAAGATTCACCGCATTGGCATCGGTGATCATCTTTTCGAGGTCGGCCGCGGTCAGCTGCATATATTCCGCCAACTCGTTCTCGTTCGGCGTGCGGCCAAGCCGGGCCTCCATCGTCTTGAGCGCTTCGTTCAGCTTGCTCGCCTTGCTCCGTACGAGTCGCGGAACCCAGTCCATGGTCCGCAGCTCGTCGAGCATCGCCCCGCGAATACGCGGAACGCAGTAAGTTTCGAACTTAACACCGCGGTTCAAGTCGAATGCGTTGATCGCATCCATCAACCCGAACACGCCGGCCGAAATCAGGTCGTCGAGCTCTACGCCATCCGGCAGCCGCGACCAAATCCGTTCGCCGTTGTACTTCACGAGCGGCAAGTATTGCTCGATCAGCCGATTGCGAAGCGCCTTATTCTTCGGGTCCGCTTTCAGCTCTTTCCAAATCTCGGCAATTTCCTCGGGGGAAGCTTGCCGACGCGTTGCCATCATCATTGTCGCCATATGATCCTCCCTGATCACCGCCCGCCGCAGCGAACGCCATCGAGATCCATCTCGACTGTGTTTATGGTAATAACTTCGTTGATAATTCGTTTAGCCGCGACGCGGAGCGCTCAGTTAAATAAAAACGTTAGCCGACCGCCTTCTCAGCCTTCCCAGCCAATTGCTGTTCCAGCTTCGAGCGAACAGATTCGTCGATCGTCGTTTGGGCGAGATGCCCGATAAGTGCGCCGACTACGGAGAACACCACCAAGTAGATCGTGGCCAACCAGAGCGTGCCGTCCACGCCGCCCGAGCCCAGCCAGCCCCGGCAGATCACGACTGCCATCGCCAGTGAGCCCAGGATTCCGGCGTACACACGACTCATAAGCCTTCCTTGGCGTGCCGTTAAACTTGCCGCAGCTTGGCCAGTTTGAACCACATCGGCGCGCCGATGCGATATCGCACTTTATCGACAACTCTTCGCCCCGGACTTGAATCGTTTCCATAATCATCAAAAAAACCCACACCCACTCAGTCTCTAAACAAACGTCAACACTTGGCAGCCCCCGGCTCTGCCGGGGGTTCGCGTGACGCCACACGTCAAACCAAATCGCTAAGCGCTCGCCCGCCACCGAGTTTCGCCGCCGTGCTCTGCGCGTCCTTCCTTTATCACCAGTTCACCCACCGCACGTCCCAACCACAACGCCGCATGTCCAAACGGCGTGTTCGGCACCTCCCACACTCGGGGCGGCTTCCGAGTGCCTAGGTTGCCCGACTCATACCGCAGTAGCGCCGGCAGTGCCGGCACCGATCGCGACAAAAATCGCTGGCACGATTTATAAATTCGCCGATGCGCACGATCTGCCGCCGCCATGCTGTCTGCTTGATTCACTAGCAATCGCACCGGCCATTCATCGCCACTCGCTACCGACTGTTTGATGGTCGCATACGCATCCAGCACCGCGTCGTCGTCTGGCGTCGAAACCAATGCAATCAACTTACTCTGCGACCACAACCGCTGAGACCATTGCGCTTGCCCACGCCCGGCATCCACAACGATCAAATCAAACCGTCCCTTGAGCGACCGCAGTTCTCCCAAAAATCTCTCGTATGCCTGCCGCGTTGGATCCGTGGCACCGCGCGATCCCGACCGCTGCAAAAGCATTTTTAATCCGCCTGCTCCCGTGACGATGGCCTCTTCAATTCCACAAGTACCCGCCAACACATCACCGAGCCCGTGCTCAACGTCTCGTCTCGCGGCGATCGCGTCGCCCGACTCATGCCGCAGCGGAGCCGTCTCGACAAGCAGCACCTTCTGTCCCCGGTCCGCCAGCACCGCAGCCAGGTTCAATGCCACGGTCGTCGCGCCAACACCCGCACGCGCCCCGGTCACCACGACCAGTGGCAATTCGCCATCCGCACGTTCCACCGCACCCGCTCCTCGACCGGCCAGCGACCGCAACTTATCTGCTTGATCCGTCATACCTACCCGTTCCACCCGCCAAACCCAGCCGTCAGCCTTTAGCCAGAAATCCCCAACAACCGCTCCGCCATCTCGCCACGCGCCGCTACCTGAATGTCATCCGGCACGTTTTGCCCGTCAGTCAAATAACTCACCGGCAGTGGACAGTTCCGCACAAGCGAAACTAGGTGCCCCAAGCTGTGAGCTTCGTCGAGCTTCGTGAGCACAATCGCGGTCGTGCCCACGTCCGCAAATTTCTCCGCCGTGCTGACAAGATTTTTGGCACCTGCCGCACTGCTCAGCACCAGGTGCACTTCGTCCGGCTCAGCCTCGCCAAGCATCGACTTTAGTTCCTGAATTTTCACTTCATCGCGCGGGCTGCGCCCGGCTGTATCCATCAACACTAGATCCAAATGACTCATCCGCGCCACCGCATCACGCATCTCGCGCGGCGTGGCCACCACTTCCATCGGCAAGTCGATGATGTCTGCATACGTCCGCAACTGTTCCACAGCCGCCACACGGTACGTGTCCACCGTGATCAATCCAACTCGCCGCTTCTCGCGCAGCCGGTAATTCGCCGCCAGCTTCGCAATAGTCGTCGTCTTCCCAACTCCCGTTGGCCCAACGAGCGCCACCACGCGGCACTTTCCCGCCTCCGTAACAATCGGCCCGGCAACTTTGATCTCATTCTCCAACATCTCAACCACGCGCACCTTCACCAACGCCGGGTCTGCCAAAATTCGCCCTTCGCCATCCCGGCGAATCTCCTCGATCCATTCCCGCGCGATCGATTCATCCACCTCCGCCTCGATCAAGTCGGTAAATGCCCTAAACACCGCTTCCGGCAGGTCATGTGCCGGCGCCGAGGCGGCATGGTCGCACAACTTCTCGACCATTGCATGCAGCTCATCCAACTGCCCCGCCACCTGCCGCCGAAAGTCATCCCGATACCGCGCCCGATAGTCATCAATACCCTTAGCGTCGTCCGCAACGCCGAATCGATCACTCTCAAAGAATGTTTCAACCTCCCCGCCCAGCGAATAATCCAACACCGGCGCCGCTTCACGCACCACTTCCACCGGCAGCCGACTCGGCACATTCACGGTCGCGCTCGCCGCCACCTCATAGCGCCGCCCAAACACGAGCCGCCCAATCGGCCCGCCATTCACTTCGCGCGTATGCAGCACGGCCGCCGCCGGTCCCAGCTCGCGCCGCACGAGCTCTAGCGCGTCCCGCATCGTCTTCGCTTTAAACGTCTTGATTTCCATATCGCTCGTCCGTTGTCCGTTTGTCAGTCGTCCGCCGCAACTAACTAAACCTTATCCGTAACCATCCCCAAAGTGACTATCTTCGTATCCCGCGTCACTTCGTTGAAACTCATCACCACCAGTTGAGGCAAATGGTTTTCCGTGATTCGCTTCACCGCCGCGCGAATCTGCGGGCTCACCAGCACGATCGGCGTATGCCCGCGCGTCGCCAGCTTGCTCATTTCGCCGCTCACCGCGCGGCAAATCGATTCCACGCTCTGTGGCGAGAGTCGAACAAACAATCCCCGCTCCGAGTGCTCGAACCCCGCCCGAATCTTGTCTTCCAGCGCCGGATCGAACGCCGCCACGTGCAGTTCTCCGTCCGCATTCCGATAACGCGTGCAAATCTGCCGCGCCAGCCGGTGCCGGACATACTCCGTAAGCAAAATCGGATCCTTCGACCGCGGCGCATGATCGCCCAGGGTCTCCAAAATGACGCTCAACTGCCGCACCGAGACTTGCTCGCGCAGTAACAAATGCAGAATCGACTGAACCTCCGCCAGCGACATCACGCTCGGAATCAATTCGCTCACCACCGTCGGCGACGTCGTCTTCAATTCGTCGATAAGGTGCTTCGTCGAATCCCGCGTCAAAATCTCGTCCGCATGCCGCCGGCAAACTTCCGTCAAATGAGTTGCCAGCACCGCGCCTGATTCGACGACTGTATACCCATACAATTCCGCCTGATCGGAAAGCCCAGGATTGATCCACTTCGCATCCGTTCCGAACGCCGGATCTTTCGTGGTGACGCCGTCTACTTTCCCCGTCGTCATCCCCGAATCAATCGCCAGCAGCTGCGTCGGCTGCAACTCATCCTGCGCCACCGCGATATCCGCAATCTTGATCCGATACTGATTCGGATCGAGCCGCATGTTGTCCCGAATCCGCACCTTCGGCATCAAAATGCCGATCTCTCCCGCAATGTTTTGCCGCACCTTCTGCACGCGCTCGAGCAAATCGCCGCCGCGATTCGGATCCGCCAGCCGAATGAGTCCCACGCCAAGCTCAATCTCCATTGGGTCGACCGTGAGATAATCCTCGACGCGCTCCTCCGGCTGTTTACTCTTCTTCTCCTGCTCCGCTTTGTTGACTTCGTTCGCCGCGTCTTGCGTCTCGCGACGCGTCATCATCCGCGACAACCCAATGCAGGACCCGCCCAGTGCCAGCAGCGGCACCCGCGGCAAACTCGTGAAGACCAAGATCCCCAAAAACCCGCCCGTCACCGCCAGCGCCTGCGGCCGCATGAAAATCTGTTGCATGAACTCGCGCGGCAAATTCGCTTTCTGCGTGCTGCGCGTAACCAGCAAACCCGCCGCCAACGAAATCAAGAACGCCGGCACCTGGCTCACGAGCCCATCGCCAATCGTCAAATGCGTGTAAACCTTCGCCGCTTCGGCCAGCGACATGTGGAATTCCGCCATGCCAATGATGAGTCCGCCGACAATATTAATCAACGTGATGATGATGCCCGCAATCGCATCGCCGCGCACGAACTTTGAAGCACCGTCCATCGCTCCGTAGAAATCCGCCTGTCGCGTAATTTCACTGCGCCGCGATTGTGCTTCGCGCTCATCAATGATGCCAGCATTCAGATCCGCATCGATCGCCATCTGCTTGCCCGGCATGCCGTCCAACGCAAACCGCGCCGCCACTTCGCTGATGCGCGTAGCACCCTTCGTGATCACCATAAATTGGATGACCACGATAATCACAAAGATAATAATGCCGACAACAACATTCGCTCCCGCCACGAAATCGGCGAACGACGCCACCACATGCCCCGCCGCGTTCAGCCCATCCTGCCCGGCCCGCGTCAAAATCAACCGCGTCGTCGCCACGTTGAGCACCAAACGCGCGAGCGTAGTCGCCAACAGCATCGAGGGGAAAACGCTGAACTCCAGTGGCTGCCGCACGTAGATCGTCGTCAGCAGCACTAACACCGCCACGGTGATATTCGCCGCCAACAGCACGTCCATCAGCGCAGACGGCAACGGCACCATGATCACCAGCACGCTGGCGATAATGCCGATTGGCAAAATCAAATCTTGAATACGGCCAATCAGCCCGGCGCGCGAGTCGAGTGACCCCGCACCGATAGCCGCCGTTGCTGCACCCGACGCCAAAACGGTGTCTCCCAGCCATCAATCGCCATGCTCGCCGTAGCGTGGGCCGTGCCCACAAAATCACGATCCGAATTCGCCCGAATTCGATCCGCGCCGCTGAAATCTTGCGAATTCAGCGGGCCACTACAGCCGCACCGCGGCAATCAACGCTTCCGATGAGTTTTTGGTGAAAAGATTAAAGCAGATGAGGGGCGGAACATTAGCGTTCGGCCCCTCGATTGTCCAGAGCGGGAGATCGCGAAGGAAATGCCACGTCTTTCCCTCAAAAGCTCGATCGTTCGCTCGCCGCTCGCTTAACGCTGCTCCTATCCCAATTTAAAGTTTTGCCGCTTTTTAACGCGTTTTCGCGCTAGTACTGTATATCTCTGCTATCATGCAGGGCGAATCCGATTTATCGGTCGAAGTGGGCTAACTCGATTCACACCTGTAGGTCCCGCCGTGTTCCGCCAAGCAATCATTGTGGGCGTCGTGCTTCTCGGCGCATTGCCAGCATACGCCGTCAAATACTCGGTGACGTTGCTCCCCGCGCCAGCGTTCGCCAGCTCCGATGCCCTTGGCAACTCTACAACGAACCAAGTTGGCTACGGCACCACCGCCGGTTCGAATCACGCACTCTTATGGAATGGCGCCACCACGAGCGCCATTGATCTCACACCCACCGGCTACACAACGTCCGTCGCCAACGCGGTGTCGGGAACTCATCAAGTTGGCTCCGCGATAACTACTGGCGCAACGCTATCCCACGCCACCTTATGGACTGGTACGCCCGCCAGCATCGTCGATCTAAATCCAGCCGGGTATGCTTCCTCCACCGCCACCGGCGTGAACGGTTCGACTCAAGTTGGCTACGGCACTTCGAACAATAATCTCACGCACGCTCTCTTGTGGACTGGCTCCGCCGCTTCCGCTGTTGATTTGAATCCCGCCGGCTTCGTCGACTCTCGCGCCAACGGCGATTCCGCCACGAACCAAATTGGCCAAGCCACCACCGCAGGTGGCCAGGCCCACGCCACCCTCTGGAGCGGCACCGCCGCTTCTGCGGTCGACCTCGCGCCCGCATCTTTCGGCAATACCTATGGCATCGCCGTCTCGGGAACCAATCAGGTCGGCTACGGTACCCCGACAGCATCCAGCAGTGTTCACGCCTTGCTCTGGAAGGGCACCGCTGCCAGCGTCGTCGACCTACACCCTGCCGGCTGGCTATATTCTTACGCCAACTCCGTCTCCGGAAACACCGAAGTCGGGTCCGCATCCACAATTACAACATCCCTGACCACGCACGCTTTCTTGTGGACTGGCACCTCCGCCAGCGCCCTCGACCTGCAGCAATTCGTCACCGCCCAACTCGGCTCGGCCTTCGTTAATTCCGAAGCCAACAGCATCGCCGACAACGGCGCAATCGTCGGACGCGTCCAAGATGCAAGTCTCAATTCCTACGCCGTCATCTGGAAACCCGAAACCGGCGTCGCCGGCGACTACAACAACAACGGCGTCGTCGACATGGCCGACTACGTCCTCTGGCGAAACGGCGGCACGCTCTTCAATGAAGTCTCCACTCCCGGCGCCAATACGAGCGACGACTACACCGCCTGGCGCGCCCGCTTCGGCAACACTTCCGCCAGCGCCACCGCCACGCTTTCAGGCACCGCCATCCCCGAGCCGTCCCTAATCTCGATGGCCATTATCGCCACGCTCGCCGCCGCCAACATTCGATCTCGGCGCTAAATGCTGCTTGCGGTTTAGCTCAACCGCCTACCGCAATTCCCCGCCGCCACTCCGGTGCCACTGGATCAGCCAGTGCTTCTTTCCGAATCGAAGGCTTGCACGCCCCCGACCTCAATCGTGACGACTCCTCTCGCCCCTTTGCGCCTCCGCGCCTTTGCGTGAGAATATCAACCGTTCACACGCCACCCGCAGTAAGGAACCGCACCATGTCCTACGCCGAGAATGCCCTCCCCGAATTCGACAACGAAATGGCCAGCACGCGCAAAGTCCTCGAGCGCATCCCCGACGACAAGCTCGAGTGGCAAGCCCACCCCAAATCGCACACCATCGGCTGGAACGCCAACCACCTCGCTGACCTTCCCGGCTGGGCAATTTCCATCTTCACCCAGCCCGAATTCGATTTCATGCCTACGAACGGCCCTCGCTACCAAACCCCGAGCCTGAAGACCACAAAAGAAATCGTGGCTCTCTTTGATAAGAATGTAGCCGCGGCCCGCAAAGCGCTGGCCGAGGTGAAAGACTCATCCATGGGCGACCAATGGACTCTCCGGGGCGGCGATCGCGTCATCTTCACGATGCCTCGCGCGGCCGTCGCTCGTAGCTTTCTGATGAATCACATCATCCACCACCGCGCGATCCTCTGCGTCTACCTCCGCCTCAACGACATTCCCGTCCCCGGCATGTACGGCCCCAGCGGCGACGAGTAGTTCCAGCGGTCCCGCCCGATGCGGGTACCCCAGGTTCTCCGAACCTGGGCGGCGAAGCCGCAAGAGGCAAGCGCCGCGGTTCGCGCGCGTCTCACCCAATGCCCACAACCTGTCGCCCAATTTCCCAATGATGCCCAAACGGATCCACGATCCGCCCCAACTCCCAGCCATGCGCATGCGCCACGTGCACAACTTGCTTCGCGCCAGCCACCACCGCCTGCGCGCACACCGCCGTCGGATCATCCACAATCAATAACATGCGAACCGAACAACCACCGAGCGTCTCGGGGCTAAAGTTCAAGTTCTCCGGCGACTCCTCCGCAACCCAAAACCGCGCTCCCGCAACTTCGAGCTCCCCAACGCCACCACCAGGCACGCGATACGTTTCCTTCGCGCCGAACGCCGCCTTGTAAAACTGTATCGCCCGGTCCCAATTACGAACCGACAATGTTGCCGTCACGATAGCGTCACGTTCAATCATCAAAGCTCCTTGGCCGGGACGAAAGTGCTGTCATTCAGGCGCCCTTAGCAGATTGCACCAACGCCAACATCCACTCCTGAGCCGCCGCGTTCAGCGCCTCGCCGTGCGTGCATGCGACAAACACGTGATCGCCTACTTTAAACACGATCACGTCTGCCTTCCCCTCATCCCCATCATCCGCTTCCTCGCCCGAACCTTCCTGCCGCTTCGCCGGCGCACCCGACACGCTCAGGTCCGTGCTCTTCGTCTCCTTGAAATTCTTGAATTCATCCGTAATCTGCTCGCTCACTTTTGCCAGTGCTTCGTCTACAGATTTCGCATCCTTGACGATCCAGAACTCGACCGTCCGATTATTCGAATTCACCACCACCGAGCCATCGCTCGCCTTGCACGAAGCATCATTCGGTACGGTCAGCCGCAACACGTCGTGGCCGCCGGCCTGCATCGCACAAGTTTTCGTATCCGAGGCTTTCTCCGCCTGCTTTGCGGACTCATTATGCGTGGCCGCCCCACACCCCAACGTCACGAGCACCAAACTTGACAATAGACAATTACCAATAACGATACGCATCTGATTTCCTTCACGATAAACAATGCCCAGCAGCCAAATTAGAACGATTCGCTTCGCAATGTTCAACCAACGGTGTAGGTCAGCTCATACCTGACATCCCTCACACACACCGCCGTGCGCACGTCGCTTACGTTCGCGCCACCAAAAACTCCTCGCAATTCTTCGGCGGCCGCAACCCATCCGTACGCTGAGCAAAATAACGCTCCGTCAACTCCGCCGCCGACACGTGTTCAACCTCGCGAAATCCAGCCTCGCGCGCCATCGCCAATACTTCCCCCGGCGTGAACAAACTCAAAAACGGCGTCCCAGCGTCGCGCGCTCCCTTCACCGCTAACTCGAGAATCGGCTGCAGCGCCGGCTCCGCGCGTTCAGTTGGCAACAAGAACGTCATCGCAAATGTCGACCCCGCCGCCAGCGACGCAACCTGCCGTAACGTTGCCGCAATCGCCTCCTTCGTGAGATACATGCTGACCCCGGTCGACGCCACCACCGCTCGCCGCGTCGCATCGAATCCCGCCGCTAATAAAGCCTGCCACCAATCCTCACCCGCCTCAAAATCCACCGGCACCAGCCGCAGCCACTCCGGCACACCAAATCCAAGCTCAGCCAACCGCTGCCGTTTCCAACCTTGCGGTCCAGGCCGATCCACCTCAAACACGCGCATCTCCGCTTCCACGTCCGCCCGACGCTGCGCAAACGTATCCAAACCCGCGCCCAAAATCACATACTGATCGACGCCGCGCGCGACCTGCTCTACAACCAGATCCTCTACAAACCGCGCCCGCCCCACAATCGACGCGCGAAACAACCGCATCCGCTCCGCATTCATATCCGGCCGCGCACGCCAATTCTCATCCGCGGGCGCGAGCCGCAACCCCACCTCGTCCTCAAACACCAGCGGCCGCGCATCCACTTCCACATGCTGCGCCCGCCACAACGCCACCCGCACCGCCGTGCTATCCGGACCTTCGCTCGCCATATTTCCCATCACTAACTAAATGAGATCGCCGCCCGAACTTTCTCGCCTCCGTACCTTGTACCCTACGTCGGGCGGCTCGCTTCCAACCACTTCTCGGTTCAATCCGCGATTGTCAAATTCCCGCGCTTTCGCCATCATTCGGCGTCCCGTCTCAAGAGGCGCTCATGAACCAGACTAATCTCCGTATCCTCACGCTGATCACAGCCGCAGCCGCGCTCATCGAGAGCGCCACCGCACGATCCGCCGTAATCTCGATGGACTTCCATCAACCAGGCGACGCCTTGCTCACTTACGACACCATTAACCACCGCCAGTGGCTCGATCTCTCCCAGACCGGCGGCTGGTCGCTCGCCCAAACCAAACAGGCGCTTCTGCCCGGTGGAATATACTACGACTTCCACGTCGCCACGGTCAGCGATGTCGCCGAGTTTGTCGACTCCGCCGGCTACGACGCCGCTTCGACCGCAGGCGAAACAAACTTCACGATCGCAACCGAATTAATCGACCTCTTGAATCAAGATCTCTGGTACATCACCACTTATACAACGGTCGGCTCGCCCTTCGACAGGTTCTATCCTACGGGATCGTGGTCGCAGAAACTCCGCTTCGCCGACGCGTGGGCATCGAGCAATCCGGGTTTCGCTCCCTTCGACGATTTCACGATTTACACCGTGCAAACCGGATCTACGGACGCAACTCCCGATGACCCATCACCAATACGCTTCGACGATTCAACGGCAATCAGTTTCGCCGGAACGCAGCCCAACGATCCCAGCTCTTTCACCTATCCGGCTCGAGGCTTCTGGCTATTCCGCGATGTTCCCGTCCCCGAGCCAGCGCCGATCGCAATGCTTATAACATCGTGCACACCGCTCCTTCTCAACGGCCGATACCGGCGCAACGTAAGTCGCTAAAATCGGTCAGCGCGAATGCATCTCCGTCCTTCTCGTGCTTCCACCAGTGAGCATTCGGACGCGATTACACCTGAGTTCATCTGCGACATCTGCGGACAAGGCCACCCTTAGCTTCACTGCCACCAACCAACCAGCCTTCTGGCTCCCATTCAGTTTGCGCGACCACCTCAAAATGAGTTGTCCGTTTCTTCAAATGTGACGCCGGTCGCATTGTCGCACCGGAAAGCACTCAGCCCCTTCTATTTTGCCCGCTGCGCGGCCGAAGCTTATACTACCCCCAGTCGGCGTTTACGATTTATGATGCCGTGTGCGGTCAAAGGGGGGTTCACTGTGAAGTCGCGAATCATGAAGGACCGTCGCGTCCTCCGCTTCGAGAGTTTGGAAATCCGCTGCCTCCTCTCAGCCAACCCCGGCGACTTCAATGCCAATGGCGTCGTCGACACCGCCGACTTCGTCCTCTGGCGAAAAGCCGACCCCCGCGCCGACAGCAACGGCGACGCCCTCATCGACCAAACAGATTACAACGCCTGGCGAAATAACTTTGGCAACACCTATTCGTCGTCCACGATTTCAGTATCGGCGAAGGACGTGCCGAGCACGATTCCCGACGAGGGACTTGTCGATTCGCATGTCGCCATCACGGCCGCGGTCTCGATCAACAATCTAAAAGTTCAAATCAATATCAACCACCCCTACGATAGCGATGTGCAAGCCTATTTAATCAGCCCAGAAAATACGCGCGTTCAGCTGTTCAGCGGAGTCGGCGACGGCGGTGCGAATTTCCAAGGAACGATTCTAGATGACGACGCTTCGACCTCCA